>NZ_JAPWAL010000007.1:0-82009 GCF_041432905.1 Rothia sp. 27098_8_161
GGTGTAAAACCGAAAAATTCGTGTAAAAACAGGGTATTCATAGTATGAATATTCAAAAAACACGATAAATATTAAGAAATATTGTGAAAAATGCTTGGCTTCCACTCTCGAGGTGCGCTACAGTGAAGTCATACAAAGTTATGCAGTGCTCTGCATAAATAATCATTACTTCGGGAATACGGGATACACCCGCCCGCACAAGACAGAAGGAAACCACTCCCATGACCGCCAACACCGCATACACCGCGAGTAGCCACGAAGCGACCAAGAACAGCTTCAGCCGCCGCGCCCTCATTGGCGGCACTGCGGCTCTGGGGGCTGTAGGTCTGCTCAGCGCCTGCGGCAACGGCAGTGCAAGCTCTGAAAAGACCAAGGCTGCCGGCGCCGGTGCCAATATCGAAGACCTCTACAACATCAACGCTCAGGACGTGAATAGCCTGAAGAAGGGCGGCATCCTACGCCTGCCCGCAGGATCCATTGGTCCGAACTTCAACTTCTACACCCAGAGCGGTAACACCAGCGATAACCTCAACGTTATGAGCACCATCAGCCAGGCTGGCATGTGGAACCTCGACTTTGACGGCACCTACAAGCTAAACACCGACTTCGCTGTCTCCTTCGAGCGCAGCAAGAAGGGTGACAAGATTCAGGTTGCCGTCAAGCTCAATCCCAAGGCTGTCTTCAACGATGGCACCCCCATCACCTACAAGGCGCTCCAGTCCACCTGGAACATCTTCAAGAGTCTGGATAACGGCTACAACATTGTCTCCAGCGGCATCTACGAATTCGTTGAATCCGTAGAAAAGGGCGAAGACGACTACAGTGCAACCGTCACCTTCTCCAAGCCCTTCTACCCGCTGCAGAGCCTCTTCTCTGAGATTCTGCACCCCGCACTGGAAGACGTCGAGCTCTTCAACAACGGCTTCGTGGATGCGCCCCACCCCGAGTACTGGGCTGGCCCCTTCACCCTGGCGGATAAGGGCTGGGACTCCACCGCGAAGACCTTCAGTGTTGCACCCAACGACAAGTGGTGGGGCGCCAAGCCCCTGCTGGACAAGATTGTCTTTACCCAGATGGAGTCCAGCGCTGCACGTGCTGCGTTTAAGAACGATGAAATTGACGCTATCGGTGCAAGCACCTCCTCCACCTATGCTGAGGTGAAAAACATTGCGGGTACCGAACTGCGTAAGGGCACCCGCCTCTACGCCGGTGGTCTGGATATCAATCCTCGCCGCGTCAAGGATGCTGCCTTGCGTAAGGCGATCTTCGTCGGTACCAACCGTGAAGCACTCGCAAAGATTCAGTTCCAGGGTCTGCCCTACGAGGAGACTGTTGCCGGTTCGATGATTCACATGCCCTTCTCGTCCTACTATCAGGATTCCTACCCTACCCCGAATAACAGCGTTTCGGAGGCGCAGAAGATCCTGGAGGCCGCCGGTTACACCAAGAACGGCGATTACTACGAGAAGGATGGCACGAAGGCTGGCTGCGCAGTGGTGGTCTTCGGTGATGACCCGACCACCAAGGGTGAGGCTCAGACCTTCACTCAGCAGATGAAGGATGTCGGCATTGAGATCCGGATCGATCAGCACGCTGATAGTGAGTTCGCCACCATTTTGGGTAACTGGGACTACGATATTTCCTTCAGTGGCTACTTGGTCTCTGCTGACGCGACCGAGGGTACCAAGCAGTTCTACTACTCCGAGAACAACGAGGGTATCGGTAGCGCGGAAATCGATGCCCTCATCGACGCCATGACCCTCATTGAGGATGATAAGGAACGTAACCTCGCCTGCAACGAGATTGAGAAGAAGCACATGGCTGAGTTCGCCTTCCTGGGTACCATCACGAACGGTCCTGACTTTGTGATGGTCAAGAAGAATCTGGTTAACTACGGTCCGCGCCTGTATAAGTCGATGGACTGGGCTGCTGTGGGTTGGATGAACTCCTAAAAGGAGCCTGTCTTGTGAGCGGGTCGAATGCGTATGTGCGCGTTCGACCCGCTTTGCTGTGCCCGTTAGTCATTTTGGGAGGCGGGATTTTGGGTGGCGGGGGAGGGCGTGCGGCGCGACGGGTGGTGGGGTTTTGGTGAGGTGGATTTAGGTTCTGTCGTAATAATTAAGAAATATTTATCGTGGTGCACACTTGTAGTGATGTGTGTGGTGTACACTACTAAAAATATTAAATGTGGCTTAAAAAATAGATTTAGGTCACATTATTTTCCATGGCATGACCTGCCCGCCCATCACCGCAGATGGCAGGCGCTCCTGTAAGCGGAAACCCCGCCGCCAGAGCATACGAGCCACCCACTTTACACTGCAAACACTGCATTAGCGCAGTCTACACCCACAAGGAGCCCATCATGAGCCCCCACCCCATCCCCTCCCTCTCCGGATTCAACCCGATCATGAGCCGCCGCGTACTGTTTGGCGGCGCAACCGCCGTCGCTGCTGCCGGCGTACTGAGCGCTTGTGGCTCCTCATCCTCCAAGACCGAGCACAAGGCAAGCGAAACCCCGCTCTACGAAATTAACGAGCAGGACCCCTCGAAGCTCAAGCAGGGCGGTACCCTGAACCTGAGCACCTACTCCCTGGGTCCGGATTTCAACCGCTTCTCCCAGAACGGCTCCAGCACCTCCGTCTCCGAAACCATGGGTGTTATCGCCAGCGCCGGCATCTGGCGCAGCACCTACAAGGGTGAAGATGAGATCGACCCCAACTACTGCCTCGGCTTCGAAGCTAAGGAAGTAGACGGCAAGATTACCGCAGAGGTTCGCCTGAACCCCAAGGCAGTCTTCAATGATGGCACCCCCATCGACATTGAGGCTCTCAAGGCAACTTGGCAGATTCAGCGTGACCCCGAGGGTGAATATAAGATTGCTGCAGCAGGTATCTACGAGTTCATCGAAAGTGTTGAAGCTATCGACGGCGACCGCTACCACGCACGCGTTGTCTTCAAGACCGCACACAACCCCGTCAAGGGTCTGCTCTTTGTCGCAATCCTGCACCCGGCAATGCTCGACGTAAACCTCTTCAATGAAGGCTTCGTGGACAACCCCCACCCCGAGCTCGGTTGCGGCCCCTTCACCCTGGCACCCAATGGCTGGAACTCCTCCGAGAAGACCTTCACTGCAGTTCCCAATGACAAGTGGTGGGGTGAGAAGCCTAAGCTGGACCGCATCGTCGTGCGTGAAATGGCAGACGCTGCAGCCCGCGCCGCATACAAGAACGGCGAACTGGATGCTGTGGAAGCACGTACCCTCAGCGCCTACAACGAAATGAAGGACGTTGCGAACTCCGAAATTCGCCGCGGTCGCCGCCTCTTCGCCGGCGGCATGAACCTGAACGCACAGCACATCACTGATGCTGCCGTGCGTAAGGCAATCTTCCTGGGTATCGACCGTGGTGCTTTGGCAAAGATTCGCTTCCAGGGCCTGCCCTACGAAGAAGAAGTTCCCGGCTCGATGCTTCTGCTGAGCTCCTCCCGGTCCTACCGTAACAACTACCCGGCACGTAACCAGGAGGAAGCACGTAAGGTCCTGGAGAATGCAGGCTACACCAAGTCTGGCGACTTCTACGCGAAGGACGGCAAGACCATCACCCTGAAGCTGACCACCTTCGGTGATGACGCCACCACCAAGGGCCAGGCACAGACCTTCATTCAGAGCATGAAGGAAATCGGCATTAACTTCGAACTCGATTCGCGTGCACAGTCCGAATTTTCGAAGGTTGTTGGTAACCGCGAGTACGACGTAAGCATTTCGGGCTTCGGTGTGGGCTCCGATCCGACCAGTGCTGCCGAGTACTTCTACCACTCCAAGAACTGGAACGGCGTCGGCACCCCCGAAATCGACGCTATGGTCGACGAGATGGTCACCATTCTCGACGACGCTAAGCGCGCCGAGAAGTGCAACGAAATTGAGAAGAAGCACATGAGCGAGGTTTGCCTCTTCGTCCCGTTCCTCAATGGTCCAGACTTTAAGGCATGCCGCCCGAAGCTCGCTAACTACGGTGCGTTCCTCTTCAAGAGTACTGACTGGTCTACGGTCGGCTGGATGGCATAAGCCGCAGTTTTAAGCTCCCCGCCCCTATACGTTTTCGCAGTGTCGTATAGGGGCGGGGGAGCTTTTTCTTTTGGAAGGTGCAGGGGTGCTTTAGCTACCCGTTGATATGCTTTTACCCTGTAATGACTCTCAAAGTATTGGATGTGACACGCTCGCGCGCCAATGCGACATAATATTTCATTTTTTAGTTTTTGCACGCGGCTTCCGCGTGATGATGCGGGTTCAGATGCTGAATCTATGACTTTTAGACAGTGTATAGTTCTTCCAGAGCCTGGACTGTGGTCTGCGTCGCTTCTTTTGGGGGTATACTGTGTTTCAATTACAAAATATGTGGGGGCTCTCACAAAGGTGATGGGCGGGAGCTTCGGCGCTCCCGCAAAAAACGGCGCACAACACGGTGCGCTTATCGAATAGCACCTGAGCCCTCCGGCACGAGGAGAACACATGACTCATCTACGTATTAACCGCCGTACCCTGCTGACCGGCACCGTTGCCCTGGGTACCGTCGGCCTGCTCGCTGCATGCGGTGGTGGCTCTGACAAGAAGATCAGCGGTAAGGCTGCTTCAAGCACCGAGGAAATCGTCAAGAACCTCGAAATCAACAAGCAGGACCGCTCCTCCCTCAAGCAGGGTGGCGATTTCCGCGGTAGCGTCTCCGCAATCGGCCCGAACTTCAACATTCTGACTCAGAGCGGCTACACCACCGAGAACCTCACCGCATTCGGTGGCGCCTGCAACATTCCCTCCGCTATCGGCTTCACCTCCCTGAGCCCTGCTGGCGAATACAGCCTCAACGACGACTATGTCAGCGACTACAAGGCAGAGACCGTTGGTGGCGTGCAGACCATCACTTTCAAGCTCAACTCTAAGGCTGTCTTCAACGACGGCACCCCCGTTGACATTGAGGCAATCCGCGCCGCGTGGACCGTCTACCGCAACCCCGATGACGGCTACAACGTCATCGCAGCTCCCTTCTGGCAGCAGGTGGCGTCCATCGACCCCGTGGATGGCGACAAGACCCGCGTCAAGATCGTTATGTCCAAGCCCCTGTACCCCGCTGAGACCCTCGGCCTGCTCGGTCTGCACCCCGCACTGACCGACAAGGAGCTCTTCAACAACGGCTTCGTGAACAAGCCCATGGATCAGTACTGGTCCGGCCCCTTCAAGATTGGCGAGTGGAACTCTTCGGCTAAGACCCTCACCCTCGTGCCCAACGACAAGTGGTGGGGCGAGAAGCCTCTGCTGGACCGCATTATCTGGCGCGAAATGGGCGACGAAGCAGAGCGCGCAGCGTTCAAGAATGGCGAGCTGGACAGTATCGGCTTTGCTGGCCTGGCAACCTACAACGCTGTCAAGGGTCAGCCCGGTGTTCAGATTCGCTCCGGTCAGAGTGTCGGTGTCGTCAACCTGCAGTTCAATCCGACCCGCGTGACCGACACCGCCCTGCGCCGTGCAGTCTTCGCCGCGGTTGACCGCTCCCAGCTGGCTAAGGTCAAGTTCAGCCAGATCAACTGGGAAGAGCCTCTGACCGGCTCCCTGATTGCTATGCCTTTCCAGAAGGGCTACCAGGACGCTATGCCCACCAACCCCGGTGCCGAGGCTGCGGCAAAGATCCTGGAGGCAGCAGGCTACTCCAAGTCCGGCGACTACTACGCCAAGGACGGCAAGACTGCAGGCTTCTCCATCACCTACTTCGGTTCGGATGCAACCTCCCTGGCTCAGTTCCAGAACCTTGAGCAGCAGCTCAAGGCGGCAGGTATTAAGCTCGAGCAGGATAACCAGCCGCAGTCCCAGTTCAACTCCGTGATGGGCTCCAAGCAGTACGACTGCGCCTTCTCCGGTTGGGGTATTGGTGCTGACCCCGCAGACAGCGTTCAGTACTTCTACACCAGCGAAATCAACGAGGGTGTGGGTGATCCCGAGCTGGATAAGTTCATTGCGTCCATTTACGAGAAGGAATCCCATGATGAGCAGCTGAAGATGGCTGCTGAGGCTGAGAAGCAGCACATGGAGAAGGTTGCTATTTACTTCCCCTACGGCAACGGTCCCAGCTACGCAGCTGTGAAGGAGAAGCTGGCTAACTACGGTCCTTCCCTCTTCGCAACCAGCTACGCCGACCCCAAGCGCTGGGTCAATGTGGGTTGGCAGAACTAAAGCCACAGGTTAATTTTCTGGATTTCTATCCGGGGGTTTCTGAATTTTCGGAGGCGCCGGCATAAGACTCCGGAAGGGTAAAGTCCCGCGGTATTCCGCCTCAGAGGTGGGGTACTGCGGGGCTTTTCTGTGTTTTTGAAGGGTGGTTTTGTGGTGGGGTGGTTTCGGGGATTGACTGAAATATTTCCCTGGAATGGTGAACTGGGTCATATTGTGTGGGAAATGTGTGTATACTGTTGCCAATGCAAAATGTGTGTGCTGTCACAAAGGTGTGCGGGTTGTGTTCCCCCGCGTACAGCAAAGCAGCATCCCACCTAACTGAGGAAAACTAATGACCACTTTCACTCTCAACCGTCGTACCCTGCTCACCGGCACCGTTGCCCTGGGTACCGTCGGCCTGCTCGCAGCCTGCGGCGGCAACTCCGCCAAGAACGAAAGCAACGCTCTCTCCGCTGGCGACGACCTTTCCAAGGCAGTCTCCTACAACGAGAAGGACCGCTCCGCCCTCAAGGATGGCGGCGAGCTGCGACTGAGCGCAGACGGCATTGGCCCGAACTTTAACATCCTCAACACCAACGGCTACACCGCAGGTAACCTAAATATTCAGGCGGCAATTAACTCCTCATTCACTGGCGGCTACTACTCCGACTTCCGCGGTGAAGGCCACATGAACGAGGACTACGTCACCGAATACAAGGCTCAGACCGTTGACGGCGTGCAGACCGTCACCTTCAAGATCAACCCCAAGGCAGTCTTCAACGACGGCACCCCCATCGACGTGAACGCCGTCAAGAGCTACCAGACCATCTACACCGCCGCGGCATCCGGTTCGGACTACCAGATCACCCCCTCGCCCATCTGGGAACAGGTCGCAAGCGTCGAGGCTGTGGACGGCGATACCCGCCACGTGAAGGTCACCATGTCCAAGCCCTGGTACCCCATCGAAGGCAGCTTCACCTCGTTCCTGCACCCGGCATTCGCCGACCCCAAGTTCTTCAACGACGGCCTGAACGACAAGCCCCTCGACCAGTACTGGGCAGGTCCCTTCAAGGTCGGCGAGTGGAACTCCTCCTCCAAGGTGCTCACCGTCGTCCGCAACGAGAAGTGGTGGGGCACCAAGCCTCTGCTTGAGCGTATTATCTGGCGTGAAATGAGCTCCCAGGCAGAGCAGGCAGCATTCAAGAACAACGAAATCGACTACGCTGACGCAAGCACCCTCAGCTCCTACAATGAGCTCTCCAGCGTGGCAAACACCGATATCCGCAAGGGTAGCGCACTGGCCGTGGGCAACTACGAAATCAACCCCGAAAAGATGCCCCTGCCCGTACGCCGCGCATTCGTTGCAGCTCTGAACCGTGACCAGCTGCTGAAGCTGCGCTACGAGAAGCTTGGCTGGAAGGAAAACCTGCCCGGCTCCATGTGCATGCTGCCCATGCAGGAAGGCTACCAGGACAACTACCCGACCAAGCTCGGCAAGGACGTAGCTACCAAGATCCTCGAGGATGCAGGCTACACCAAGAATGGCGACTACTACGAGAAGGACGGGGTTAAGGCTTCCTACTCGGTGACCACCTTCGGTACCGACCCGGTCGTCAGCTCCACCGCACAGTTCCTCACCCAGCAGATGAAGGAAATCGGTATTGAGCTGAGCATCGACAACCACGGTGCATCCGAAATGGCAAGCATCATCTCTGCGAAGAACTTCACCATCAAGAGCGGCGGCTACGGCATCACCACCTCCCCGGTGGACGCAGCGAACTACTTCTACATCTCCGCGACCAACAACGGTCACGGTAAGGACCTGGACTCGCTGGCAGCAACCATGATGTCCACCGAGGACCCGAAGGAACAGCTCAAGATCATGAACGAGCTGGAGAAGCGCCACATGGACGAGGTCGCAATCTACGTCCCGACCCACAACGGCCCAAACTTCAAGGCATGCCGTAAGGGCCTGGCGAACTACGGTCCCATGCTCTTCGGTCTGCCCTACTACAACCCGAACGTATGGATCAACGTCGGTTGGGAAAAGTAAAAATCTTAAGCGCTGAGCACAGCTCACACACCCCATAAGGGCAAAAGCGCTACCGCGGCGTGTTACAAAAGGATTAAAACCTTCTGTAGCGCGCCGCTTTTCCATGCCCTAGAGAGTAGCAAGGATATACTTAAAAGCAAATGTGGGCATTCTGCCCACCCCGGCAGAGACTGTCCTCCCGCCGGGTTGGAGTGCTGGCTACGCACCGTTCGCGTACCGACTCCACAACACTGCGAATACTCTAGGAGAAATTCCATGAAGAGCATGTCTGTCTCTCGCCGTACCCTCCTGACCGGCACCGTTGCCCTCGGCACCGTCGGTCTGCTGGCTGCCTGCGGCGGCTCGAAGGAAAAGGTTGGCGGTAGCGCCGCTAGCAACGCTGAAGATATTCTGAAGAACCTTCAGGTCAACAAGCAGGACCGTTCCTCCCTCAAGCAGGGCGGAACCCTGACCCTCGCAGCTACTGCGCTGGGCCCCAACTTCAACCTGCAGACCCAGAGCGGCTATACTTCCAGCAACCTGGATGCGCTGGCACCCTGCAACATCCCCGCTGTTATGGGCTTCTACACTATGAGCCCTGACGGTGAAGGCACCCTCAACCCCGAGTTCTGCCTCGAGCACAAGACCGAAACCGTCAACGGTGTGCAGACCGCGACCTTCAAGATCAACCCCAAGGCTGCCTTCAACGACGGCACCCCCATGGACGTGAAGGCTGTGCAGGCTTGCTGGAAGGTCTACCGCGCAACCACCGACAACCCCTACCACATCACCGACAACACCATGTGGCAGCAGGTTGAAAGCATCGAGGCTGTGGACGGCGACAACTTCCACGTTAAGGTCACCATGAAGACCCCGTACTACCCCTCCGAGGGTCTGTGCGCCTTCGCAATCCACCCCGCACTGGAAGATGTCAACCTCTTCAACGAAGGCTTCGTTGACAAGCCCCTCGACCAGTACTGGGCAGGTCCCTTCAAGATTGGCGAGTGGAACTCCTCCCAGAAGGTTCTCACCCTGGTCAAGAACGACAAGTGGTGGGGCGAGAAGCCGGTCCTGGACCGCATCATCTGGCGTCAGATGGACTCCGAAGCAATCCGTGCAAGCTTCAAGAACGGCGAACTGGACGCGTTCACCTTCATCGGCGCAACCAGCTACAACGCTGTGAAGGGCCAGGCTGGCACCGAGATTCGCCAGAGCCAGAACACCAACGTCAACATCATTCAGCTGAACCCCAAGCGCATCGAGGATCTGGCACTGCGCCGCGCAATCCTTGCTTCTGTGGACCGCGAGCAGATCGCTAAGGCATACTTCTCGCAGCTCGGCTGGACCGAGCCGCTGCCCGGCTCCATCATCGCAATGCCGTTCCAGAAGGGTTACCAGAACAACTACGCTGGTGACACCGGTGCACAGGCAGCTGGCAAGATTCTGGAGGCCGCAGGCTACTCCAAGTCCGGCGACTACTACGCTAAGAACGGCAAGGTTGCTGGCTTCGCTCTGACCTCTTTCGGTTCCGAGGCGGTCTACCAGGCTGTCTACCAGATTCTGGAGCAGCAGCTGAAGTCCGCAGGTATCCGCCTGAGCGCTGACAACCAGCCGCAGTCGAACTCCAACTCCGTGCTCGGCCAGAAGAGCTACGAAGCAATCTTCACCGGTTGGGGCGTTCTGCCCGACCTGGCTTCCTCGGCACCCTACTTCTTCACCACCGAGGTGTTCGGAGTCGGTGACCCCGAAGTTGATAAGCTCATCGAGAAGCTGCAGAACACCGAGAAGGAAGACGAGCGCATCAAGATCGCTAACGAGGCGGAGAAGCTCTACTACGAGAAGGTCGCAGTGTACCTGCCCTACGCAAACGGCCCGATGTACGCCGCTGTCAAGGCTAAGGTCGCGAACTACGGTCCGTCCCTGTTCAAGCAGAGCTACACCAGCGCTGACTACTGGGTCAACGTTGGCTGGCAGGAGTAGAACAGACGGGAGTAATACCCTTTTCGGTAATGCTCTAGTCGTCCTGTAGGACTCGAAATCCCGGGTACTCTCACGAGAGAGTGCCCGGGATTTTCTGTCCCGCTTGTTCTGTGTCCTTTAGCTGGATACATTAGCGGGATATGTAATTACAAAAACTAGGGGAACATCGCCCTAACCGGTTGCTACCACTCGCCCAGGTACAGGGCGCGCTCTTGCAGGTACCTCAACATCTTCGGGTTCTGCCGCAGATAGAAGATGCGGTAAATGCCGCCTCCAGCGACGATGAAAGCCAGCGGGAAACCCAAAATTACGAGCACACGGCTCATATTGGCGGACAGGTCAAAAGGATCACCGCTGGTTGCCACCAGCACAATCCAGAGAGAATAGCCCACGCATGCCAGCAGGGTGCCCCACATGCCGCGTACCAGCCAACTCACGAGCGTCACCGCAATGACCCACGCCAGCGCCAAGGTGAATTGGTGCCGCTCCGCCTGAGCCCATGGGAGCGCCCCCACGTAAATAATTGCGGGGATGCCCAGGTACCCGGGGATATTCAGCGAGGCAAGAATGTTCACACAAAAATAGCCCAAGAAAATAGCGCTCAACGAGGAGGACAGGAACAGGTGCAGGGGAATCATGCCGTCGCCGCTATAGGCTGCGGTCGGGCCCGCGTACACGGTTTCAAACATGAGGGTCAGCGGAGTCATCATGTACTCGATCCAGACGACCAGGGCGAAAGCACCGAAAATGCCCAGAGCCTGCATCAGCGCAATCAGCCGTGAACGCGCATCGTGAGGAATGGTGAAGCTCTGACCCTTCGCCTTGACGCCGCAGAGATGAACGACAGCCACCATTGCCGCGATGCACAGCACCCAGCGCACGAGGACCCCCGGCAGCTCAGGAAGACCTCCATAAGCCCCCGTAGCGGGGTCACCCCAGGCTCCGGGGAGTAGCGTAATAGCATGAGTACCCTCGGGGAGGCTGGTGGAGGAAGCAAGCCGGTGCGGCTCGTAGATAACCCACCACAGAAGGCAGGCTGGAATCAGCGCGGAGAGCTTACGCAACAGAACCGGGAACGGCGCGGACTCGTAAACGAGCGCCTCAAGATTGAGCCGGCGCATCAGCCGCCGAACAGGAGAAAGAGCGCGTAGCTCTTTTTGCTGCTCTTCCCACACCCCGGTATCCCATGTCCTAGTATCAGAAGACATCATCGTACTCCCTATCACTTGAGAACTTCCTTGTTGAGCTTATTCTTACATTAGCAGAAATACCCCCGGCTAGTGCATACGCCCCAGCAAACCCGACCCAAAGAATCAGCACATCAGGAAGCAGAGCATATGAAAAGGGGTGATATAAGGAAAGGGGTGATATAAGGAAAGGGGCCCCACCGTAATGGTGGGGCCCCTTAGAGCCTATATAGCGAACTACTTAGTGGTCACCTTCAGGACAGTGCTCAGGTTCTGGTGAGCAACGCCCGGCAGACCCTTGACCTCAGCAAACTTGCGGGTGTTGGTCACGATAACCGGGGTAATCAGCGGGTAACCCGCCTCCTTGATAACCTCAGGATCGAACTCAATCAGAGCGTCGCCAGCAGCAACAACATCGCCCTTAGCAACCTTCACGCTGAAGCCCTTACCGTCCAGGTTCACGGTATCCAGACCAACGTGAATTAGCAGCTCAATGCCGTTCTCCAGCTTCAGGCCCACAGCGTGGCCCGAGGGGTAGGTTGCAGCAACCTTACCGGCTGCGGGAGCAACCACGGTGGTACCGGTCGGCTCAATCGCCACACCCTCGCCCAGCTTGCCAGCAGCGAAGATCGGGTCCGGAACATCAGACAGAGCAACAGCAGTACCCTCAATGGGGGCGTGCAGCTCGATGACCTCACCGGCGGAAGCAGCGGGTGCAGCAACGGCGGTCGTAGTAGCGGCAGCAGCCGGAGCAGCCTTAGCGGCAACAGCCTCAGCCTTAGGAGCGGCCTCAGCATCCTCAGCCTTACGCTCCGCAGCGTGCCTTACAGCGTCAGCCTTCGACTCGTAACCGAACAGCAGAACACCGGTCATAGCGCCGAAGAACGCAATAGCCAGACCAATCACGTACAGGTACGAGGGCTGCATAGCCGGAATCGACAGCAGCGAAGTGAACGCGAACGCGTAGGACTTAACACCCAGGAAGGAAATGGTAGCACCACCAATAACAGCGGGAACCAGAATAATCGGAATCACGCGCTTGTAACGCAGTACCACACCGTACATCGACGGCTCAGAAATACCACCGAGCAGACCGGACATCGACGCACCGATAGCGGTCTGACGCAGCTCACGGTCATGCTTCGCACGGATAGCCACACCGGTGACCAGACCGAACACAGCGAAGTTGTACGCACCCATCGGGGACTGAATGAAGTCAGTACCCATGGTCTGCAGGTTGTTAATCATGACAGCGTTCAGCGGCCAGTGCAGACCCAGCGGAACCATGAACAGGTACAGGCCAGCAATCAGAGCACCAACCAGAGCCGGAGCAACATCGTTAATCATCTTCAGGAAGTCAGAGATGCCCATAGCCACACCGATACCGATGGGGCCCACCAGGAACGCGGTCACCGGAACCAGAATCATGACCGAAATCATCGGCACGAACACCATCTGCAGCATCGAAGGAATAACCTTCTTCAGGAAGCGCTCAAGCGGAGCCAGCAAAGCAACAGCCAGCAGCGGGGGGAAGACCTGACCGGTGTAGCTGAACGCGTACAGCGGCAGATCCAGACCGAAGAACGGAACGTTCAGAATCTTGGTGGCGGGGTCAGCCAGAGCAGTCAGATCGGTGAAAGTACCGGTCATCAGTGCAGCGGGGATAGCCGCACCAACCCACATGTTCGCGCCCAGACGCTTAGCAGCGGTAGCACCCAGCATAATGGGCATGAAGTTCAGAACCGACAGCGAAGCAGCCTTCAGGATGTACCAGAAAGCGAACTGGTGCATCCACTGGTTGTTCAGAGCGGTAGCGGCTTCCTTATCAGCCACGCGAGCACCGTTAATGATGTCGATGTTCACGCTCTGACCGGTCAAGTCAGTGTACTGGCCGAAGAAACCCAACTGCTGCAGGAACACAATCAGGGTCAGAATCATCGAGGTACCCAGCAGTGCCCACAGCAGAGGACGGAAGGAGTCAGACAGGACGTCGAAGACGTTGGTAATCCAGCCAGCCTTCTTGCCTCCAGCCTCAACCTTGGTGTCACCCTCAGCGTGGCCGGACATAGAAGGCAGAGCGTTGATCTCGTTGTACACAGCCTCAACGCGATCGCCCAGAACAACCTGAGTCTGGCCGGACTGCTCAATCACAGAGAGAACGCCGGGCAGGCCCTCAATCTTCTTGTTCTGCACTGCATCGTTAGACACAGGGGTGACACGAAGGCGGGTTGCACAGTGAGTAATGTGCGCGATGTTCTCGGGGCCACCCAGGCCGTCAAGAATCTTCTCGCCAAGTTCGCGGTTATTCACGATACTTCCTTAGATATGCGGTCAATGTCTATGTGGTTGTTGCCGGAGGCTGTGCCTATCTGACGTTGCGGTAGCCGAAAAAGCCCCGGAAAACACGTCCAGAAAACACAAAAGACCCGAGTCTCTCGACCACCGGAAGCACTACACTCGTGCCCACTATGGAGCTTCGGTACAGCAAATAGAGGGGATTCTCGGCAGATATATGCTGCCGTCCCATACGGTGTTGAGTAACTCAGGTCTTGCCTGCCAAACCAGTAACAACCCTGAAGAAGGTTTCCCTTCTCAAATAGTTCCCTGTAACTCTAAGGGTTTTCCCAGGTTAAGAGCAAGGTGAGAGGCAAAAGCTATCAGAAGCTGTTAAATATTTCACCCAAGTGATAGCTGAGACACACCATCGGCAGTGCTAGTAGGAGTACTCAGGCTGGTTCCGGAACACTACGGAGGGGATGCTTGCGAAGACACGAAAGGGCCCCGCATCCACAGGATACGGGGCCCACACGCTACCGAAGCAGCTACCTTTCCGGCTAACTACTTAGCCGGGAAGAAATTCAGCGGAGCAACCTCCAGCTCAGGGTAATTACGCTTCTGCCAACGGCGATTACGATGCGCATTCACCTCAATCAGCGCGGCACCCAGAGCACCGGCGCCCAGAGCTGTCCACAGCAGATGCGGAAGCACAGTAACGAACTGGTGGTACTCCACCAGAATCGGCACGAACAACGCCGCGAAGAACACCGCCAGCAACGCACCAAACAGCAGAACACGAGCACGGTTGAACGGACGAGCCACCGCAGCCAAGTTCCACAGACCCATCATCACCAGGGTAATGAACGAAGCCGTCTGAACCTGACGGATATCCTCAACACCCATGCCGCGAGCCGTGAACGTCACCGCCAACAGCATCGCAACCACAATAATCGAGTTCGGAACCGTGTAATTCAGCACGCGACGCAAGAAGCCTGGCACGTAACGGCGCGAATTCGGCAACAGAGTCAACGCGAAGGACGACGCACCCACAATCAAGAAGTCCGCAGTCGAGTACTGACGCGGCAAGAACGGGAAAGTCAAACCGAAAATACTGAACAGAACACCCAGAAGAATCGCGAAACCAGTCTTCGTCAAGAACAGGTTCGCCACCATCTCAATGTTCGTAATGACCTGACGGCCCTGCTCCAGCGCAGCCGGCAGAGACGAGAACTTACCGTCCAGAAGAACCAGACGAGAAACAGCCTTCGTCGCAGGAGCCGCGTTACCCATCGCAATACCCAAGCTTGCATGCTTAAGCGCCAGAGCGTCATTAATGCCGTCACCGGTCATCGCCACCACATGGCCGCGCTCCTTCAGAGCAATCACCATGTTCTTCTTCTGCTCGGGCGACACACGACCGAAAATATTGTGAGTAGCCGCAGCCTCAGCGAGCTCCGGACCGTCCTCAGGCAGAGTCGAAGCATCAACCGCACCCGCAGACGTATCCATGCCCGCAGTCTTCGCAGCCGCAGCCACAGTGAACGGATTATCACCCGAGAAGACCTTCAAAGTCACACCCTGACGGTGGAAATACTCCACAATCTCAGGCGCATCCGCACGCACATTCTCACGGAAAATCACGAACAGAACCGGGGCAGCATCCGACGGGATCTTCTGGATCGGCTCATCCTTCTCGTTGCGAACCACCGCAGAAGCATGCGCCAAAACCATCGTGCGCAGACCCAGCGCCGCCAGTTCGGCGGCACGCTCACGCTCAGCGGTGCCCTTGGCGAGAAGCGCCTCCGGAGCGCCCAGAAGCCACGCACCCGAATCCTTAAACTCAATCGCACTAAAACGCAGAGCCGAGGAGAACGGCACAATACCGCTCACCGACGCCGACGAAGCATCCGGGAAACCACCGGTCAGAGCCGCAGCGGTCGGGTTCGCGTTCTCATCGTGACCAAACCACGCCAGCGCCTCATTCCAGCCGGCAGGCAGAGAAGCACGCCAAGAAGTGTGCTCCGCCGAGTCAGCATCCGGGCCCTCAGCCTCAGCAACGGTGTCCAGCGGGCGCACCGAATCAAAAATCACGCCACCCTCAGTCAGGGTGCCGGTCTTATCGAAGCAGACCACATCCACACGAGCCAGAACCTCAACCGCAGGCTGTTCCTGCACCAGGATGTTGTGCTTACGACCCAGCGCCACAGCCGCCGCCGCAAACGCCAGAGTAGTCATCAGCGCCAGACCCTGCGGAATCATCGAAGCAACCGAGGACACCACAGCAATAGAAACCTGCTCCCACAGGTGGTTCTGCTGCACGGTCTCCAGGCCACCAGCCGCCTGAATCTGACCCCACGACACCACAGGAATAATGACCGCAAGGCCCACCGTAATCCAGCGGACCACACGGTTCAGCGCATCACGCAGCTCGGACTGAATACGTGAGAACTGGCGCGCCTCATCAGAAATCTTGCTTGCACGAGAATTAGCACCCACATGAGAGAGCAGGACGCGGCCAGTACCACCCAGCACACTCGACGCCGACAGCACCATATCGCCGGGGCGCTTAGCAATCGGGTCGTTCTCACCGGTCAGCAGAGACTCATCCAGCTCCAAAGAATCGGAGGTGAGCACAATAGCATCCGCGGGAACCTGATCGCCGCGCTTGAGGATGACAACGTCACCCTCAACCAGCTGCTCCATCGGAACTTCAACGCTCTTACCGTCACGCACGGCAGTAGCGGGGGAGCGGTCCAGCAGGGAGATGCGGTCCAGCTCAAGCTTCGCCTTGTACTCCTGCACAAAACCAATCACCACGTTAGCGATAACAGCCGCCAGGAAGAGCAGATCAGCCCAACGCTGGTACATGATCACCACGGCACCACAGGCACCCAACACAAAGTTGAAGACCGTGAACAGGTGCGCACGCATAATGCTCCACAGCGTGCGAGAAGACTTAGTGTTCTGGGTATTGACCCTACCCTCAGCAGTCAGGCGAGCAACATCATTGCTACTCAAACCGTGCTGGGCAATATCGAAAGATCCGCTATGCGGTGTTTCAGAATATTCGGGAATGTAGCCGGCAACAGCAGGCGCTGCCGTTTTCTGCTGAGGATCCATGCAGGGGTCTCTTTCTCGAATGGATGGAATGCTGAACTGAATAGAGTTCAGTATTGCGGACACTACCTTTCAGTGTATCTGTGCAGAAGGGGATAAAGATAATCTCCGCCCTGTTAATGAGCTTGATATTTACAGCCATTCCGGGACGGAGATTTAATATATGCGAATACTGGCATATTTTGAGGTAGAAAGTGTTTGTGGGACGGTTCGCTAACGCCCCATAGAATCAGCACACCAGCAGAATCAGCGCTCCGGCAGAATCAACAAACGATTCGTCACCGGATGCCTCAACACCTCAATCGGATGCTGATATACCTCAGACAACAACTCCGCCGAACATACCTGCTCAGGGGCGCCCGAAGCAACCACCTCACCACCACGCAACAACACCATACGGTCAGAATACGCAGCCGCCACGTCCAGGTCATGAAGCACTGTCAGCACCGCAGCGCCCTCAGCAGCTAACTCGCGGCTCACTCGCAATGTCTGTTCCTGATGCGTAATGTCCAGCGCCGCAGTCGGCTCATCCAAAAGAATCAGCGGAGTCTGCTGAGCAAACACACGCGCCAAATGCGCACGACCACTCTCACCACCGGACAGAGTCGTAATATCGCGATCCGACAAATGAGTCACGGACGTACGCTCCATCATCGAAGCAACCACGGCGTCATCCTCTTCAGCGTGCTCCGTACCCTTCCACGGGGTACGGCCCATCTGAACCACCTCATGCACCGTGTATGAAAACGCCACATTCAACTTCTGCAGCAGCATCGCACGCTGACGCGCCATCTGACGGGCATGAATCGAACCCAAAGGGGTGCCATCCAGCAGAATCTCACCGCTACTGGGCGCAATATCACCAGCAATCACACCCAGCAGAGTCGACTTACCGGCACCATTAGGACCAATCAGCGAAACAACCTCGCCCGCAGAAACCGACAGGGACACATCATTCAGAATCTGACGCCCACCAGCGCTAAAACACACACCGGACAGGCTCAACAACTCACTCACGAAGCACCTCCGCTTTGGCCCAGGGAACGACGCAACAACACGAAGAACGTTGGGCCGCCCACCAAAGCCGTAAAAATACCAATCGGCAAATCAGCAAAAGGTACCAGCGTACGTGCACCCAAATCAGACAGCGCAATCAACAGGGCACCACCCAACGCCGAAGCCGGCAACAACACACGATTCGACGGACCCAAAATCATGCGCAACAGGTGAGGAATAATCAGACCAATAAACGCAATAATGCCCGCATACGCCACCGCGGCACCCGTCAACAAAGCCGTCGCCGCAATAGACACCGCACGTAGACGCTCCACGTTCACGCCCGAATGCTGCGCCGCACGCTCACCCAATGCCAAAACATCCAGCGAAGAAGCCATCACAAAACACGCCACCAAGCCAATCAGAATAACCGGCCACACGCTCGCCACAGCCTTCCACGTGGAGCCGTTCAGCGAACCCATCTGCCAGAACACAATCTGATCGCGGCTCGTCGTATCAGCAATAAACATGAGGAACGCAATAATCGCATTCGCCACCGCAGTCACCGCAATACCCGTCAAAATCATCGACAGAACCTTCGCACGGCCCGAAGAACGCGACAGGAAATACACCAGTGCAGTAACCGCCAACGCACCCACAAACGCGAATGCAGGAGTCGTAAAAATACCGAAGAACTGCAGGTTCAACACAATCGACAAACACGCGCCAACCGCCGCGCCCGAGGAAACACCAATCACGCCCGGCTCAGCCAACGGGTTACCAAACACCGACTGCATCACCGCGCCGGAAGTACCCAAAGCGGCACCCACCAGCACGCCTAACAGCACACGTGGGAAACGGATATTCCACAGAGTGCTATCCGCCAGCTGCATCGCCGGGTTCTCCGGTGCAAGACCCAGACGGCGGCCAACAGAAGCAACCACCTGATCAATCGGGATATTGTACTGGCCCAAACCCGCAGACAACACCATCACAGCGCACAGCGCCACCGCCAAAAACGTAAACGTCAGACCGGCACGACGCCGACGCGAAGCACGATAATCCCGCGTACCCGCCGCACTCTTCATAGCAGCCACTACTGGGCTCCTGCAGGAGTGGAGTACGCAGCCTTAGCCAGCGAGAGTAACACCGCTGGAGTATTCGGGCCATAGGACAGAATTTGGCCGTCACCCATATCGATAATGCGCTTATTCTTACCGGCATTCGTCTCACCCACACCCGGGCGAGCCAAGAAACCATCCAAACCACCGGTGGACTTAATGCCGCCGCTCATTGTCAGAATCACGTCCGGGTTCAGCTTCACCAGCGCCTCACTGGTTGCCGGAATAATATTCGTCGCGTTCTGCTCAGATGCCACATCCTTGCCGCCAATAGCCTGAATCAAATCATCAGCGCCCGAACCCTTGCCGAGCACAAAGAACACACCAGCGGTACCGCGCACGTACAGGAACGCGAACGACACCTGTTGCTCACCCTTCGGGGCAACGTCCTTGAGCACCTGCAGGGCGTAATCCAGGTCATTCTGCACGCGGGTAGCAACCTGCTCGCCCGCTTCTGGAACACCCAGCGCCTGCGCAACAGCCTTGAGCTGCGGAATGATTTTATCCATACGACGCTCATGGTCGAAGACCACGACAGTCACACCCGCCGCGCGCAGCTGATCTACAACCTCAATCGGGCCGTTACTCTTATCCCACAGCACCAGGTTCGGGGAGGTCGCCAGAATCGCCTCAGCGTTCAGGTCGTGACCGTTCTGAGTCACCAGCGGCAGATGAGCCAGCGACTGCTCAGTCGAGGAGGTGACACGACCGACCAGACGACCGCCCAGACCCAGCGCAATCATCTGCTGAGCCAGAGTGCCGTATAGGTCCAGCGCCAGCACACGGTCAGCGGACTTAACGGTCACCTCAGTGCCGTTGAAATCCTTGAACGTTACCGGGAAAGCCGGAGTGGGGGTATCGACCATCGGCTGAATTTCGGGGGTGTCCGCGGCGCTATTGGGGCCGCGCAGAGCCTTCTGATCAGGGGCAATAGAAGAACGCAACTGATCCGCCAGGTTCTCCAAAACGGTGCGGGTGCTCTGCTCATCCACCACAGCCTGCGAAGCACTTGAAGAAGCAGCCGGGTTCTGAGTACCCACACCGCAAGAGCTCAGCAGAAACGCGGAAGTGATAGAGAACGCCGCATACTTCATTGCATCGCGGCGGTTCAGGGCAGAAGAGGAAAGGGAAGAAAACATCGTCGTCTCTCAGAAAAAGGGGAGCTAGAAAAACTGGGGTGGGCGCCGGGGCAAAACCTGGCACCTGAAGCGGGGGTGCAGTGAAAATCTGCACCCCCGCAGGACCGTGTCGGCTCACCGGCGAACCTCATAGTTGAGTCTCACAGGCGAGCCGATAGTGTGGGCGTCCTCGTGAGGTGCCGTTATGCCTTCTTGCGGCGGCGAGTGTACACGACGGTACCCGCACCAGCTGCAACAGCGATGAAACCTGCAACCAGGGTGCCCTCAACACCGGATGCACCGGTGGAAGCCAGAGGCTTGCCGGTGACCGGGTCGCAACCCTCACCCTCGTAGACAGTCTCGGTCACGGTCTTGGTGGTGGTCTTCGCGCTGTTAACCGCTGCGGAGAAACTCAGCGGGGCCATGTCCTTACCGGCATCGTAGAAGCCAGCGAACGCCTTCGCACCCTCAGCGGTCAGGGCGGTTGCCGCACCGTTGACGCTAACAGCCTCAGCGGAGCTCTGCAGACCCCAAAGATCCACCTTCAGCAGTGCCACCTCACCGTAGTTAGTTGCCTTGCCGGAGGGATCATTGCTGGTCATGGTCGCGTAGAGAGTGCCGGAATTGCCGTTAATCTCAAGGCGCGGGTTCGCAATGGTGGTATCCAGAATGCCGTGGTGACCGGTGAAACGAACCGAACCGCTGAAGGAGATAGAACCCTTACCGCCATTGAAGGTGCCGGTACCGTTAGACCAGTTGAACGCCTCCGAAGAGTAGGAGGTGCCGTTCAGCTCCCAGCTACCGTTTGCAATGCCGCCGCGCAGGTAGTTGCGGAAGGAATCACGCACGCCCCAGCCAAGGTTTGCGCTCTTAATGGTGCCGTCGGATGCGCCCTGCTCCTGCACCTCGCGGGTGCGGGTGACGGGTACGCAGACCGGCTGTGCCGGGTTGTTACTAACAGAACCGTTCGAGGAAGAACCGCCGTTAGAAACGCTGCCGGAGGCGCCTGCCGAACCGTTAGAACCGGAGCCGTTAGCGCCGGAGTTCGAGGAGCCCTCGTTAGAAGAGCCGTTCTCAGAACCCTTGTTATCGGAGGTGCCGCTCTCGGAGGACTTGTTCTCAGAGATGCGGGGAACCTCAACGGTGTTCTCTGCGATCTGCTCGCTGAGCTTTACGGAGAAATTCAGCGGTGCCATGGCGTTGTCGGCACCGCGGTACTGGCCCGCGAAGAGCACATCGGAACCTTCATCGGTGAGGGTGACTGCCGCGTTCTGCGCCGAGAAGAAGCCGTCCTTCACGCTCGCGCCGGAGAGGTCCACCTCAGCGATAGCCAGACCGGTCTTGGAAATGGACTTGCCGTCGCGGGTCAGTGCGTCTACGTCAGCGACCAGGGTGCCCTTACCGTTGACGACGACCAGACGCATGTTCTTGATGATGGTCTTGAGCTGACCGTTGTGGCCGGTGAACTCTGCGATGCCCGCGAAGTTGATCTGGCCGGTCTTGGTCTCGGGGTTGTACACGCCAGATGCCTGAGTGTACTTGAAGCCGCCAGCCGCGGTCTTCTCCATGCCCTCAACGTTCACGGAGCCGTGTGCGAAGCCGGTCAGGTACTTCAGGAAGGACTCACGGATATCCCAGCTGAGGGTGCCGGACTCGACGACGTTGCCGGTGACCTTTTCTTCACGCTTGGGCTCGGTGGTTGCGGCGGGGGAGGAAGGTGCCGTGGGGGAGGGCTCAGCGCTCGGTGCTGCAGAGGTGGGCTCTGCGGGCTTGGGTGCCTCGCTGGTCGGTGCAGAGGTGGGCTTGTTGCTGGGCTCAGCGGACGGCTCGCTGCTGGGCTCAGCGGACGGCTCATTGCTGGGCTCAGGGCTCGGCGCGGGTGCTTCCTTGGTCACGATGGTTGCGGAGAAGCCGAGTGCATCCAGCTCCTGACCTGCCCTGTAGAAGCCCGCGAAGGCGCCGGTTGCCTCTTCGGCAAGCTTGACGCGGGTGCCGTTTTCCTCGTCAACGCTGGGCAGGGTGATGGTGTTACCCTCAACCTTCAGACCGGAAGCGTTGAAAGTGCCAATGGTCATATTCTTGGTTTCGACCAGGTCGTTCGGGGTGGTGTTGCCGTTGTAGGGGCGCGACTGAACGTTGGCTCGCACGGTGCCCACGCCGTCCTTAATGGTGACGGAGAGGTCGGAGATGATGACTTCCAGCAGACCGTGGTGTGCGGTGTAGTGAATCGAGGAGCCGGTGAAGGTGACGGAGTATTCGCCGTTGGCTACGGTGCCTTCGGCGGAGGTGAAGTGGTAGGAGCCGTCTTCGTTGGTGGTGACGCCGGTCAGTTTCTGGGAGCCCTGGGAGAAAGCGCCGTTGATGTAGGAGCGGAAGGACTTCTTCAGACCCCAGTTGACGGTGACGTCCTGCAGGCTCTGCTCTGAGGCTGCGGTTACCTCACCGGCGCTGATGTGGGAGTTGGTTTCAGCTGCGAAGGCCGCGGGTACGCCAGCGACGCCGCTGAGGCCGATGGTTGCTGAAGCCAAGAACGCCCAAGTGCGCTTGGTGAGAGAGGGGGTAGACATTCGGTGTCTCCTTGAATTTTGCGATTGTGGTGTTCGTATCAAGTCTAGCCTTATTAGCCTATATTTGTGTAACTTAATGCCTAGGATGACTTGCGCCTGAGGTAAACCTTAGCAAAAGTTTTTGAAAACTATTGCCAAAACCGGTTTTTGGTGACAATATGTCAGTAGCATGTTTGGTGACATTGTGTCACTAAAGCATTTATTGTTCACCCACAAGCTACTTTAGGAACTCACAATGACCGTGACCGCCCCCGAAACCACCCAGGAACGCTTCTCCTCACGCCTGAAGGAAAGCACCAAGCACGTCCATGACAACGCCGAACACTCCACCTTCATGGAAGACCTCATGGGCGGCTCCCTCAACACCGAGGCATACCTGCGTCTCGTCAACCAGTACGTGCACATCTACGAAGCACTCGAAGCAGTATCCGAACACTACCGCGCAGAACCCAACCCCATCACCGAACCCTTCACCCACCCCGGCCTCGACCGCGCAGAATACATCCGCGCAGACATCCGCGCACTCGGCCAGGACGGCGACATCGACGCGCCCCTACCCGCAACTGCAGAATACGTAGAGCGCATCCGCGCCACCGTCAACTCCCCCGAACGCTACCTCGCACACCACTACCTGCGCTACCTCGGCGACCTCTCCGGTGGCCAGGCAGTCGCAGCGCTGGTCACCCGGCACTACGGCATCCCAGCCGAAGCACTGAGCATGTACCGCTTCACCGAACTGCCCAAGCCCAAGGTCTTCAAGGACGGCTACCGAGAACTGCTCGACAACGCACCCCTGACCGACGAACAGCGCGAAGCTCTCATCGAAGAATGCGTCGAAGGCTTCCGCATCAACGCTTCCCTGTTCGCGCAGCTGGGCCGCAAGGTCGCCGAGGCATAAACCTGAACGCCTAAACGTCCAACGCACAAGCCTGCGGGCGTAATAAAAGGGGCGGATGCTTTCACAAGCATCCGCCCCTTTCGGCGTTAGTCTCAAACTAGCCGAAGACTAGCCCTTCGCAACCTCACCGAAGTAAGAAGCGAGAGTACCCTCGTGAGCTGCACGCAGCTCATCCAGGTCAATAGAAACCTCATCCTGGAAGTCCAGAGCGTTCGACTTAGCATCCACCACACCAATACGTGCGAAGGGGAACTGGCGAGCAGTGCACATATCCTTGAAGCGCACCTCCTCAGAACGCGGAACCGAAACCACAACGCGGCCCAGGGACTCAGAGAACAGCATGGTGAACAGGTCCACGCCGTCACGCTCAGCAACCTCACCCAGACCAATGCGGGCACCGGTGTTGAAACGCAGGCAAGCCTCCGACAGAGCCGCAGCCAGACCACCAGCAGACACGTCGTGTGCGGCATCAATCATGCCGTCACGAGACATATTCACCAGCATGTCACCCAGCTGACGTTCCAGAGCCAGATCAACCTTCGGCGGCTGACCGCCCAGGTGACCCTTGAAACGAGCCCACTCGGAGCCGTCCAGCTCATCCCGAGTAGTACCCAGCAGGTAGATAGCCTGACCGTCATGCTCCGGAGCCCAACCCGAAGGGGTGCGGCGAGTGACGTCATCCATCACACCCATCATCGCCACCACGGGGGTCGGGTTAATAGCCTTGCCACCGGTCTGGTTGTACAGGGACACGTTACCACCGGTCACCGGAACACCCAGCTCCATGCAGCCATCAGCGAGGCCGCGAACAGCCTCAGCGAACTGCCACATGACGTCCGGATCCTCGGGAGAGCCGAAGTTCAGGCAGTCAGACACAGCCACGGGGCGTGCACCAACGGTCGCAACGTTACGGTACGCCTCAGCTAAGGACGCGCGAGCACCCTCGTACGGATCCAGGTAGGTGAAACGCGGGGAGGCGTCGGTCGCCAGAGCAACACCGAGGTTGGTGTTCTCGTCCACGCGCACCACGCCGCCATCGTCCGGCATGGACAGGGCGGTGTTGCCCTGAACGTAGCGGTCGTACTGGTTGGTAATCCAGGACTTGGAGCACATGTTCGGGGACGCCATGAACGCCTTGATTGCCTCGCCCAGCTCCTCACCGCGCGGGCGGGAATCGTCAGCAGGCGAACCGGTGAAGTGGTTAGCCTGCAGGTCATCCTGCCACTCGGGGCGTGCGTAAGGACGCTCGTAGGTGGGGCCGTCGTGTGCAACGGTGCGGGGGTCAACATCCACGATGACCTCGCCGTCCCACTCGATGACCAGGCGACCAGAATCGGTGACCTCACCGAGGAAGGAGTACTCCACGCCCCACTTATTCATGATCGCTTCGAAGCGCTCCACGTTCTCGGGAGAGACAACAGCCATCATGCGCTCCTGAGACTCAGACATCAGAATCTCACCTGGAGTCAGAGTGGGGTCACGCAGCAGAACCTTGGTAAGGTCGACGTGCATGCCGCCCTCACCGTTAGAAGCCAGCTCGCTGGTTGCGCAGGAAATACCCGCAGCACCCAGGTCCTGAATACCCTCAACCACGGAGCCCTTGAACAGCTCCAGGCAGCACTCAATCAGAACCTTCTCAGCGAAGGGGTCGCCCACCTGAACAGCAGGACGCTTCGAAGGCTTGGTGTCATCGAACGACTCAGAAGCCAGCACCGACGCGCCGCCGATGCCGTCGCCACCGGTGCGTGCACCGAACAGAACAACCTTGTTGCCCACGCCCGATGCGTTCGCCAGGCGGATGTCCTCGTGGCGCATAATGCCCACAGCCAGTGCGTTGACCAGCGGGTTTGCCTGGTAGCAGGCATCGAACTCAACCTCGCCGCCGATGTTCGGCAGGCCCAGGGAGTTACCGTAACCACCAATACCGGCAACCACGCCGCCAATAACGCGGGCGGTGTCCGGGTGATCAATCGCGCCGAAACGCAGCGGATCCATCACAGCAATCGGGCGTGCACCCATGGAAATAATGTCACGCACAATACCGCCCACACCGGTAGCAGCACCCTGGTAAGGCTCCACATACGACGGGTGGTTGTGGGACTCAATCTTGAAGGTAACAGCCCAGCCGTCACCAATGTTGGTCACACCGGCGTTCTCGCCGATACCGACCATCAGGTCCTTCTTCATCTCATCAGTGACCTTCGCACCGAACTGCTTCAGATGAACCTTAGAAGATTTGTAAGAGCAGTGCTCGGACCACATGACCGAGTACATCGCCAGCTCAGCCGCGGTAGGACGGCGACCAAGAATCTCCTTAATATCCTCGAACTCGTTCTCCTTCAGGCCCAGCTCAGCCCAGGGGAGTTCAGTGTCCGGGGTTGCCGCCGCGTGCTCGACGGTGTCGAGGTTAAACTGCTTTTCGCTCATAACTTCTTAGAATCCTTGTCGTGCGTTAGCGGGCGTTAATCAGGTTGGCAAGAACCGAGGTGAATACGCCGAGACCATCGGCGCCACCGCGCAGAGAAACCTCACCAAAACCGGAAGAGGAAGGACCGAAGCCAGGCTCCACAGCGTGCTCCGGGTGCGGCATCAGACCGACCACGTTACCGCGCTCATTGCTGATGCCAGCAATGTCGTTACGGGAACCGTTCGGGTTGAAACCAACGTAGCGGAACACCACGCGGCCCTCAGCCTCCAGCGCTTCCAGAGTCTTCGGGTCAGCAACATACTGACCGTCCTGGTTCTTCAGAGGAACAACAATCTCCTGGCCAGCAGCGTAGTTGCTCGTCCAGGAGGTGGAGTTATTCTCAATGCGCAGAACCTGGTCACGGCAAATGAACTTGCGGTGATCGTTCTTAATCATCGAACCGGGCAGCAGGTGAGACTCAGTCAGAATCTGGAAACCATTGCAAATACCCAGAACAGGCAGGGGAGCAGAACCGGAGGTACCAGCAGCGTTAGCGGCATCAATCACCGAATGCATCACGGGAGCCTTCGCAGCAATAGCGCCGGCACGCAGGTAGTCACCATAGGAGAAACCGCCAGGAATAATGACGGCATCAACGTTCTTCAAATCAGCGTCGTCGTGCCACAGCTCGACAACAGTACCGCCAGCCAGGCGGACAGCACGCGCAGCGTCACGGTCATCCAGGGTGCCGGGGAAAGTCACCACGCCAACGCGCGCATCGGCGAAAGCGGGGTTCGGAGAATAAGTAGAAAAGTCGCCAACCAGGGGGACTTCAGTAGGTGCGAGGGACTCAGCCATAGGTCTTAGTCCTCCAGAACCGAAACGTTCACAACGTCTTCGATGACAGGGTTCGACAGCAACTCTTCAGCAGCCTTACGGGCAGCTGCGAGGTGCTCCTCAGTAGCCTCACCCTCGACGGTCAGCTCGAAGCGCTTACCCTGGCGAACATCCACGAAGGAATCGACGCCGATACGGGGAAGCTCGTGAGAAATAGCCTTACCCTGCGGGTCAAGAATTTCGGGCTTGAGCATAACATCAACAACAATACGGGCCATGTGTGGGCACTCCTTGGGTGCGTGGGTTCTGTATGAGCCGTATCTCATTCTACCCCAGTGAAGCAAAAAGTGAGATGGCGAGACCTACCAATGAACAAATGAGCGACCCATCACCTGTCTTTTTCTCATGCACTGGGCCAGCAGCAGAGCCTTAGAAACCCATCCGCGAGTAGTTCCCGACAAACCGGTGAACACCGGCCGCTAATCACCCAACGGGGGTAGATACTGCTCGCACACCCTCAGTAGGCGCTCACGCAGCTCAATCGAATACTCCGAGAGCTCACGCTGAATCCGCACGTACTCAGCCTTACCCTCGGTCGTCTCCACCGGAATCGGTTCGTACCCCCAGTCACGAATATCGTAGGGGGCCGCGCGCATATCCAGTTCGCGCGCATCCCACGCCAGGTCGAAACAATCCATGACCAGGGTCGAATCAACCAGCGGCAACAGTTTATATGCCCACTTGTACACGTCCATATTCGCGTGTAGGCACGCCGGCTGCTCCAAAAAACGCTGGGACTCGCGGGTCGGCTGCAGCTCGTTCATGGGTGCGGCCTGCGGCATAAAGAAACGGAACGCATCAAAGTGGGAGCAACGGATGCGGTGCTTCTCCACCACACGGTCCGTGCCCTCCGCACCCAGGCGCAACTGCAGGTAGTCGTGGCGGATATTGTTCTCCACTGACTTGTATGCCATCGCCCACTCGTGCATGCCAAAGCAGCCGAACTGCCCCTTCTTCGCCACGGTATTGCGCAGAATTTCATGAGTAAAAGCAAGAGCGGTAGCGCGGCGTTCCACAAAATCGGTGACGTCCACGGTGACGGCGGAGGCGGCCTCTGCCTGGGTGCGCGCCACCTCGGGAGTGCAGCCAGCGTCAAGGAGCTCCTGTTCGGTTGCGGGCCGGTAAAAACGCCAGGAGGCGCGCTCGGGCGCATCCAGCAGGATGATGCCGGCGCCGGGGTGCCAGCGCTTAAACTGGCCGGGCTTGAGCGTGTAGTAGGTGAAGAGGAAGTCCTCCACGGGGTGCGCCTCGTGGCGGGCGCGACGCTGCGCAAACGGGTCAGCGTAGCGGCCGGCACGCGCCTCATGCGCTGACTGGGCGGCACGCCATTCGCGGGCATCCATCACCTGGGAAAGTACAACACTACTCATGCTTCTAGCCTAAACTATGCATAAAAATACGACGAAGGGGCGGTGCCGAGAAAACCCGGCACCGCCCCTCCCGAAGCGTACAGCTCACAAACGAGCCCTAGCGGCCAGTACCACCGTAAACAGTAGCCTCGCCCTCAGTGTCCAAGCCGAACGCAGTGTGCACCGCGCGCACAGCCTCATCCAGCTTGCTCAGCTCAGTAATCACAGAAATACGAATCTCAGAAGTCGAAATCATGTCAATGTTCACACCAGCAGAAGACAGTGCGTCAAAGAAAGTGAACGAAACGCCCGGGCTAGTCTTCATACCCGCGCCAACCAGCGACAGCTTACCAACCGACTCGTTGTAAATAACCTCCTGGAAGCCCAGCTCAGCCTGCGCAGCCTTCAGCGCCTTCAGCGCAGCATCGCCCTGAGCCTGATCCAGAGTGAAGGAAATATCGGTCACGTTCGGGCGGTCAGTCGGCACGTTCTGAACAATCATGTCCAGGTTAACCTTCGCCTCGTTGATCAGGCCGAACACCTTAGCTGCCGAACCGGGAATGTCCGGAACGCCAACAACGGTAATCTTCGCCTGGCTACGATCGTGTGCAACACCAGAAATCAGGGGCTGTTCCAAGGGAATCTCCTTCAGATGGGTGGGGGTCAGTTCCGCGGAGTCCTCCGGGATCACAATGGTGCCTTCAAGGTTCGAGAACGAAGAACGCACATGAAGCTTCAAATTAAAACGGCGAGCATACTCGACACAGCGCAGGTGCAGAATCTTCGCACCATTTGCCGCCATCTCCAGCATCTCTTCACTGGTGACGGTATCCAGCTTATGCGCGGTCGGAACGATGCGCGGATCGGCAGTAAACACACCGTCCACATCGGAGTAAATTTCGCACACGTCAGCGTTCAGTGCAGCAGCCAGAGCAACAGCGGTCGTATCAGAACCGCCACGGCCCAGAGTCGTAATATCGCCGCTCTGACGGTTCATACCCTGGAAACCAGCAACAATCGCAATATTGCCGGCGTCAATCGACTCGCGGATACGCTCCGGCTTGACCTCTACCAGACGCGCAGAACCGTGCACGCCGTCGGTAATCATGCCAGCCTGAGAACCAGTGAAAGACTGGGCCTTAGCACCCAGGTCGTTAATTGCCATCGACAGGATTGCGGTCGAAATGCGTTCACCGGCAGTCAGCAGCATGTCCAGCTCACGGGAAGGAGTGACATTGCTGGTGACCTCTGCGGCAAGGTCGAGCAGCTCATCGGTGGTGTCACCCATAGCGGACACCACGACGACTACATCGTTACCTGCCTTCTGAGTGTCCACGACGCGGCGGGCAACACGTTTGATACCCTCCGCATCCGCTACGGAGGAACCGCCGAACTTTTGGACGATCAGGCTCATTGATATCTCCAGGTCAGTTACTTGTGTGCTACCGGCAGACGCCGGCCTCTCGTTTATAGTAGACGGCGTTCAGCACAAGCGGCGAACTGTGCACCCGTATGTATTGTCCCGTGAAATATTACGTAGTATTACGCGGTAGTGATGCGGAATGTGGAGGTGGGTGCGGCAAGCCCGCGAGGCGAGTTTTTATGTCCACGGGTTCACGTAAGTGACACCCGGCAGCGGCGGAACATCCGGCTTCGGGGTACGCAACGGGGCGTTCTGAATCGAGCGGATCTTCTCTTCATAGTCGGGGGTGCGGAACACCTCCGGCGCATTTTCTGCCTGCTCGGCTACGGGTGCTTCGGCGGGTTCGGAGGCGGTACTCGCTGGGGCGTCCTTGCCGGAGTCTTCGCCCAGATCAGGGGTGGCTTCTGCGGTGGTTTCAGTATTAGCAGAATCGGCGGGTGAGACCTCCTCGCCGGATTCCTTGTCGCCGAATTCCTCAGCCTCCTGCAGAACCTGCTTAATCAGCTGCTCCTCCACCGTGCCCTGCACACCCTCAGCCGCCTCCATGCGGGAACCGGCAGAATCCTCAGAATCCAGGTCATCAAACATGCTCGAATTCCAGCGGCGACGACTCTGCTTCGCCTCCTGAGCCTGAACCTGAGCCGCCTGCTCACGCTCCTGTTCCTCCTCGCGGTTCACGCGCTCAAAGTCCTCGGCAGCAGTATGAGCCACCGCTGTGCCCTCGCTAATAACGCGGCGGCCCTCCAACGCGCGGCCTAGGGTAATCTCGTCCGCGTACTCCAGATCGCCGCCGACCGGCAGACCCGACGCCAGACGCGATAGGCGCACACCCAGAGGCACAAGCATGCGCGAGAGGTAGGTTGCGGTTGCCTCACCCTCAAGGTTCGGATCCATCGCCAGAATAATCTCCTGAATGCGCTCATCCGCCAGGCGGGACACCAGCTCACGAATACGCAGCTGTTCCGGGCCCACACCCGCCAGCGGGTTAATGGTACCGCCCAGCACATGGTAGCGGCCGGTAAAAGAACGGGTGCGCTCAATCGCCACCACATCCTTTGATTCTTCGACCACACACAACACGGACGGGTCGCGGCGCTCATCACGACAGATGGTGCACAGCTTCGTCTCGGAAACATTGCCGCACTCTTCGCAGAAGCTCACACTGGTCTTCACCGTGGAAATGGCGTTGGCTAGGCGCGCCATATCGGCAGCATCCGCATTCAGAATGTGAAAAGCGATGCGCTGAGCCGACTTGGGGCCCACACCCGGCAGGCGGCCGAGCTCGTCAATGAGGTTTTGAACTGCTCCCTCGTACATGGCTTCTCCTTCAGATGTGGTGTGTCGTGCTGGTGTGTTGTTCTTGGGCGACGTTATGAGTATGCACCCAACCCCCGACAGTTTAGGGGCGTTTCGCGTAGCGAGTATGCGGGTGGAATGAGTGCGCCCGCCATCGGTGCGATGGCGGGCGCGGCACCTACGACCCCGTGTTAGGGCTGGTGCAGGGGGCGTTCGTCAATGACGGTGCCCCCAATAATTTTTTCGATAGCGCGCAAACCGATAAAGGCGCTGTTTTCGAGCTTCTCGTCATCCTCAGAGACGTAGTCTTCATCGGATGCGGCGTGTGGCGGGCGAGCCGGTCCCGCCGGTGCGTTAGGAGTCGGCACGGTAGGTGCGTTAGAAGCTGGCGCTGCGGGCTTCTCATCGCTTGCTGGAGTATTATCAGCCGCAGTCGTCTGCGGTGCCTCTGCCAACGGACCTGCCGCAGCAAGGGGGTCTGCTGAGGCAACCGGAGTAGCGAGTGGACCAGCCGGTGCTGCAGGCGTAGCAGGCATTACAGGCGCTGCGGGCATCGCGGGTGCCTCAACCGGTTCAGTGTAGGCAGGCTCATCCTCAAAGGTGGGCTCCTCCTCATACGGAGGTTCCTCCAGGTGAGGGGGCTCCTGCGAGAACGGAGACTCCTGCTCACCCTGGGGATTTGGGGCATGCTGGGGTTCAGCAGCGCTCTCCTGCTGCGGAACCCCACTACCGGAGGCTGCAAAGGAATCACGTTCACCAAAACCGCCCGCCGGAGCAACCGGAACCTGCTGGGCTACTGGGGACTCAGGTGCAAGCGGACCAGCCGGTGCCTGCGGGGCAACCGGGGCAGCCTGCTGAGGTGCCTCCTCGGGGGCGCTCTGCGGAATCGTGGCAACCTCCCATGCACCCAGGGGCGCATCCACGCTTGTAGACTCGGGGGTGTTTGCACCGGTCAGCGGCTGACCGTGGCGACGCCACGCATCCTCACCGCCGCGCAGACCATCAGCCAGTGGCGCCGGCTGCGCGGACTGCGGGGGAGTCTGCTGAACGGACGGCTGAGACGCCTGCGGGGCGACAGCCACCGGAACTGCAGGCTGCGTTGCGGCAGCACTGGGGGCTGTGGACTGAGCTACAGGGGCAGACTGAACTGCAGGCCTGGCCTGCTCACCGGGCTTCGCCACCTGAGCGTGAATGGTCACCTGACGGCGCAGGAACTCACTCACGCGGGCGGTCAGCTCGGGTACAAAGCCCTTAACCGCACGCAAAGTCGCAATGTCGGCGCTCACGTACAGGGTCGCGTCGTCCATCCGGGCGGGACGCACCTTCATCAGCTGCTCCGCCGCACCCGGAATGCTCATTCGGTTAAGGATGGCACGCCAATTACCCTGAACAGCCGCCAGCGGATCGTTCGGGTTAAGCTTCAAAGGCGCGGAGGGGGTACCCGACGCAGTGGCATCAGCTGCAGCAGAAGTCGGGGCATTCGGAGCCTCCGGAGCATGAGGTGCTGCAGGGGTTTTACCCGCCAGGGGAGCACCAACCTGAGGTGCAGGGGCCTGCACGGTCCGTGCCAGAGGTGCAGTGCTAAGGGGCGCGCCCGCCAGCGGGGGAGCACCGGCGCTAGCCTGCTGAGAACCGCTCTGTTGAGGGGGTACCTGCTGGGAAGTAAGCTGATGCACGGGCTGAGCCGGCTCCTGAACCGCTTCCTGAATCGGGGTGCTAGGAACCTGCGCATTAGGAGTCTGAGTCTTAGGCGCCAGGCCAGCTGCCGCCATACCTGCCGCACGAGCAACAGACATGCCACCCTGCGCCGGAACTGAACCAGCAGAACCAGAAGCCACGCGACGCTCCAACACCTGCAGTCGAGAAGCCAATGCCGCAACCTCAGTGCCACCGGCAGAATTCTCCACCGCAGGCAGAAGCAGACGAGCACACAGCAACTCCAGCTGAAGCTGCGGATTCGCCGCACCTGTCATACCATTCAAAGTCTCATGTGCCGTACCCGCAGCAACCGTCAGCTCACGCTCACCCAGAGCCTGAGCCTGCTGAGCCAAACGCTCCAACTGATCTTGCGGAATACCCTGCAAGATCTGACCGGCAGCCTGCGGAACAGCCTTCACCACAATCAAATCACGTAGACGCTCGAGTAAATCCTCCACAAAACGGCGAGGATCCTGACCAGTCGCCACCACACGAGAAACCGCACCAAAGAGAGTCGGCGCATCCTTCGCACCCAACGCCTCAATAACCTCATCCAGAAGCTGTGCGTGGGTATAACCCAGCAGTGCTACCGCACGGTCATACTCAATACCGCTCTGCGAAGACGCACCAGCCATCAGCTGATCAAGAATCGACAGCGAATCACGCACCGAACCGCCACCAGCACGAATCACCAGCTGCAGCACACCCGGCTCTACAGCCACCTGCTCTTGGTCGCACAGACCCTGAAGGAATGGCAGAAGAACCTCCGGCGGAACCAAACGGAACGGGTAATGGTGAGTACGCGAACGAATAGTACCCAGCACCTTATTCGGCTCAGTCGTCGCGAAGATAAACTTCACGTGCTCCGGCGGCTCCTCTACGATCTTTAGTAGCGCATTGAAACCCTCACGGGTCACCATATGCGCCTCATCAATAATGAAGATTTTGTAACGGTCACGCACCGGCGCCAAAGTAGCGCGCTCACGCAGGTCACGGGCATGATCCACACCGCCGTGGCTCGCCGCGTCCATCTCAATCACATCAAGGGAACCGCCACCATCACGCGAGAGCTCACGGCACGAATCACACACACCACACGGAGTAGGAGTCGGACCCTGCGCACAGTTCAAACAACGCGCCAAAATACGCGCCGACGTGGTCTTACCGCAACCACGCGGACCCGAGAACAGGTACGCGTGATTTACACGGTTCTTCTCCAGGGCGACCATAAGAGGTTCGGTCACGTGCTCCTGCCCGATAACCTCAGCAAAGGTCTCGGGACGATAACGACGATAAAGGGCAGTGCTCACGGCAACCTCTTCAACTCGGGGGTGCGGATAGGACAATCCATACCATTTTAGACGTTTTACCCCCAGCCCGAGTGGCCGACAGTCACCAGCGAACACATCACACCACCACCCCGGATGCTCGCCCGGGTGATATGTATGCCCACAGAAATACCGCAGACACGCCGAATTCCCAAGAACCCAAAAATCCGGTACACTGGTTCTTGCCTCTTACGTGGCGTTATCTTGGAAAACTCCCCCAGGACCGGAAGGTAGCAAGGGTATTCGAGCTATGACGGGTGCGTAGGAGGTTTTTTCATACCCAAAATTAGGCACCTGGATAGTTTGCACCCGTCATATGCACTGCGTGCCCGCTCCGCTGGCGCTCCGCGGCTTCGGATCCGGATTTGTTCTTCGCTCGCTCAGAATCCGAATCCTCAGCGGTTGCGTAGGAGGTTTTTCATGCCCAAAATCAGGCACCTGGATAGTTTGCACCCGTCATATGCACTGCGTGCCCGCTCCGCTGGCGCTCCGCCCAAAAGCAGGGGCACCAGCATTCACAAGTGTGCTTTCTGTTACTTTTCCTATCCAGGACTTGCGCGTTTTGCAAAAGCGTAGTAAAGTTTTATTCGTTGCCTACGCAATGCGTAGAAAACATAGCTGGAGGATTCGCCTAGCGGCCTATGGCGCACGCCTGGAACGCGTGTTGGGTTAACAGCCCTCGGGGGTTCAAATCCCCCATCCTCCGCCACCGATCCCCGGTCTTAGATTCTAAGACCGGGGATTTTTTACGCCCCTTGGTACTATTTCTTCAGAACCCCACGGTTGCACGTGCCGCCGAGGCTCCCCATACCTGTAGAAAGCACCACTATGATTTTCAAAAAAGTAGGCGACAGTCGCCCCTACCCCCAGCATGGCATGACCCACGCCGACTGGGGAGGAATCCCGCCGCAGCAGGTGCGCCTCGACACCCTCATCACCACCCAAAAAACCCTCAACCTCGAGACCCTACTTGCCGCAGACTCCACCTTCTACGGCGACCTCTTCCCGCACGTGGTCAAATGGGGCGGCGAACTCTACCTCGAAGACGGCGTGCACCGCGCACTGCGTAACGCCCTGCACCGCCGTGCCGTCATGTACGCGCGCGTACTAGACCTGGACTCCATCTCCCCGGCACTATTGTCCAGCGCATAAAAACCCACCCGAATACAGAAAATGCCGCGGACCAATACAAAGAAGCATTAGGTCCGCGGCATTATATGTAGCTATTCAGCCCGCTAAACCCTTAGGAAGCAACCTTCAGGTTTACCTCCTGCACAGGCGATTGCTCTGGCAGGGACTCCTGAGAATCCAAGCGAACTGGGGCACCCTGAGCATCAAAACGGGCACCCAAACCCATCTGAATAAAACGAATTGTGCTCAGAATCTGGCGTTCACGAGTCTCCTCATCCGGCGCGTCCTCCGCACGGCCCGCACTTGAGGAGAGGGAACCGTGCACGAGCATCGCCAGTTCACGAATATCGTTCTTCGGAATGTAGTTCTCAGCAATGGCGGCAGAAAGAATATGCGCCAACACCATCTGCAGCTCGTGCACGTGCTTGCCGAGCTTCGCATAGGACTCGAGGGAAAGCATGGAACGCATCGCCGGGCCCGGAGGCAGGTGACGGCGCGCCAAATCGTTGATCTGCAGGCGAACGTAGACCGCGAGCTGGTCAATCGGGTTCTCGATACCATCCAGGCCGACGCGCAGCTCGTTGAGGAAGCGTTCAGTCTCGTCCAGGGCGTAGGCGACCAGCAGTTCGCCCATGTCAGCGAAGTAGTTGTAGACCGCGGTGCGACCGATACCGGCGTTCTTGGCGACGTCGGTCATGGTCAGGCCGGGCAGGCCGCGGGTGTAGAGGATCTCGCCGAAGGAGTCGAGAATGGCACGCTTGGTGTTCTCACGCTGGGCGGCGTTGGTTGCTGCAGAGATACGAGGCATAGTGACACTCTACCCCAAACCGTCAGTAAATGACGAATTGATTAAATGTGTCACCAAGAAATTTGCGCGCGCCGCATAGTCAAAAAAACGGATGCAGACGCGGAATATGCGCATTCAGCTGCCGCTGGTTACGGTGCCGCCACCTCCGCGCTCGCCGTATAGAGCCCCGAACCAAGCGGCGCACCGAGGCGCGTAAAGTACGCCCAGCCCCCAGTGGGGACGCCACCTGCCCGGTATGGTGAGCACCGGTACGGTGAACTCCGCTGTGACGAAATCTGCGGCTCAGACTCTTCATACCTCCATTGTGTAGGTGTGAGGGTTCCGCCTCCGCCGGGATAAGGCGGTTCCGCAAGCACCCCACACCGGGTAGCCGGGCGCATATAGCGTCCACACTCTTGAACGAAGCCCATAAACCTGCCGCCGGCACGGCATATATGTACTATTAGATAGGCTCGGGTGGCAGACGAGCTGGTGAACCCTGCCCTGCATTGCAGGCTTACCACCACGCGTGAAGGCTCGTACCTTACGTGAAGAAACACATCGCATGAAGAAAGACTTGGGGAAAGTAATGGCTAAACCCGTTAGCGAATCTAAGGCTCAGGCGAGCACCGTTACGGTGCCCTGGGCTGGTCGCCGCGGCTACTTTGATCTGCTGCTGGGCGCATCCTGTGTCATCCTAATCATCTCGAATATTGGTGCAACCAAGGGTGTGGAGTTCGGTCCGCTACCCTTCGAACTGCCTCTGATTGGTTCGACCATTGTCACCGATGGTGGTTTCTTTCTCTTCCCGCTCGCTTACGTGATTGGCGACCTTCTTTCTGAGGTGTACGGCTTCAAGCGTGCCCGCCGCGCGATTGTGGCGTCCTTCAGCTCGGCTGCTTTTGCTGCCCTATGCTTCTTGCTGATCGTGCACCTGCCCGCTGCGAGCTTCTACACCGGCCAGGAGGCATTCGCGCAGGTTCTTGGCCCGGTCTGGCAGATTTTTGCGGGCTCTCTGCTCGGTTACCTCTTCGGTCAGACCCTGAACGCCTGGGTCATGGTGGCAATGAAGAAGGCATGCAAAGGCCGTTTCCTGTGGCTACGCATGATTGTCTCCACCCTGGTTGGTGAGCTACTCGACACCCTCATCTTCTGCTCCATCGCGGCACCGGTGCTCGGCATCGATACCGCGGAAGCATTTATCAACTACGTACTGATTGGCTATATCTACAAGTGCCTGGTCGAGGTGCTCCTCATGCCGATCAGCTACCCGATTATTGGTTGGTTCAAGCGTCACGAACTCGAGTACGTGGCGTAAGCTAACCTCCTTATAGCTGATGTGCAGAGCCGCCCGGCCTAATGCCTGGGCGGCGTTGCCATTTCAGCTTTATTCAATACACAGCATGTCTAAGAAAGAGATACGTTATGTCTAAACTGCAGGGGAATACCCCCGAGCAGTCGGAGAAGAACGACTCATTGAATCGTTCCCTCTCCCACGGCCAGTTGACCATGATTGCAATGGGCTTGGCGCTGGGTACAGGCCTGTTCCTGGGGTCCTCCTCAGCCATTAAAATTGCGGGCCCCGGTGCAATCGTCTCTTACGCTATTGGTGCGATGATTGCGGCAACCATTGCTGCGTGTGCGGGTGAAATGTCTGTGCGTCACCCCGTCCAGGGCGGTTTCGGCACCATTGCGAGCCGATACCTGAACCCCTTTAGCGGCTATCTGACTCGCTGGGCATATTGGGCATGCACCGTGCCGCTGGCTGGTGCTGAGCTGGTGGCGGTTGGCCACTATATGGCGTACTGGTTCCCGGATGTTCCCCTGGCCGTATTCGTCGTTCTCTTCGGGGCAATTATTCTGGTGCTGAACCTGGTGAGCGTGAAGTCCTTCGGTGCCCTGGAGTTCATGCTCTCTTCGATCAAGGTTTCTGCCGTCATCGTGTTTATGGTGATTGGTGTACTGCTGGTGTTCGTGGGCCTGCCCGGCCACGCCGCGGCGGGTACCGCAAACCTCGTGAATGACGGTGGCTTCCTGCCCAACGGCCCGGCCTCCATCTGGATTTCGATGGCTGTTGTCATGTTCTCCTTCGGTGGTGTGGAAATGATTTCTCTCTCGGCAGCGGAGGCGAAAGACCCAGCACGCTCGGTGGCAACCAGCGTGAAGGCTATGATTTGGCGCCTGTCCACCTTCTACGTGGTGTCTATGGCAATTATTCTGTGCCTGGTGCCTTGGCAGACCGCCGCACAGAACTCGGCGCTGACCGAGTCGCCGTTCGTGCTCGTCTTCTCTGAACTGGGTATCCCCTTCGCGGCGGACATCATGAACTTTGTGGTACTCGTTGCTGCGCTCTCTGGCGCTAACGCCTCCCTGTACGCGGCAACTCGCCTGTTGCACGCCCTGGGCTCTGACCGTATGGCTCCTGCAGTGGCTGCACGCACCTCCTCGCGCGGCGTGCCGGTGGTGGCTCTGCTCATCTCCTTCACCGGTGTTGTCGTAGCGACCGTGATGGCTGTTGCCAAGATTGGCGATATCTTTGCGCTGCTCATGGCGCTGGTGACCCTGTGCATCCTGGTTGTGTGGGTCATGATTCTGCTGACCTACCAGGCGTACAAGAAGGATCAGAAGGACGCTTCCTCCTTCACCGTGCTGGGTGGCCGCGTCACCGCAGGTCTGGCTCTGGCGGGTGTTCTGGCAACCCTGGCGGCAATGTTCATGCTGCCCGGCTCGGGCGTTCAGGAATCCATCATGGTCGGTATCGTTTTCTTTGTGCTGATTTCTATTGGCTACACCATCTCCTCGAAGGTTCAGGGCGGTTATGAGCGCCCCGATTTGGACGCTATGCACGCCGACGAGGACACCAGCGCGGCGCAGCATTAAATTAAATAGCGTGAAAGCCTCGCGAGGCTAAAACATAAAAGACACCGGATGGGGGAGTACCCCCCCCGTTCGGTGCCTTTCGCTTGTGTGCTCTAGACGGTGACGTTCTGAGCGATGGGAGTGTGCCCGTAGAATAGTTAACTATTCGTACCCGTCAACGAGACTAGAAGCTGCAGAAGTCGGGTGCGAGCACACATTGCACATCACGCCCCTTAAGGCGTACTGACGGAAGGCACCTTCGTGTCCCACAACGACGATACCCGCAGCCACGCTGCAGCGGGGACCGCCGGATCACGCACCCTGAAGCGTTCTCTGTCCCACGGACAGATGACCATGATCGTGATGGGTTCTGCGCTCGGTACGGGCCTCTTCTTGGGATCGGGCACCGCCATTGCGATGGCTGGTCCTGCGGTCATTCTCACCTACGCTATTGGTTCTGCGCTTGCTTCGGTGATTGGTGCGGCAACCGGTGAAATGGCGGTTCGCTACCCTGTCCGTGGCGGTTTCGGTACTATTGCTACGCGCTACTTGGGCCCCTTCGCGGGCTTTTTGACTCGCATTGCCTACTGGACGGCGACTGTTCTGATTGCCGGTGTTGAGCTAGTATCGGTGGCTACCTACCTGAATTATTGGTGGCCGCAGTTGCCGCTGTGGGCTGGTATTGCTGTGTTTGGCGTGGCGCTGATTGTGCTGAACCTGACGAGTGTGAAGTCTTTTGGGATGCTGGAGTTTTTCCTCTCGTCCATTAAGGTCATTTCGATTGTTGCCTTCCTGCTGGTGGGCCTGTGCCTGATTTTCTTCGGTCTGCCCGGTCACGCTGCGGTGGGTACCGCGAACCTCTTCAACGACGGCGGTTTTATGCCGAATGGCCCCCAGTCGGTGTGGCTGTCGCTGGCTGTTGTGATGTTCTCCTTCGGTGGTATTGAGATGATCTCGATCTCCGCTGCGGAAGCGAAGGATCCTTCTCGTTCGGTGCGTTCCGCAGCGAAGGCGATGATGATCCGACTGGCAACCTTCTACGTATTGGCAGTTCTGATTGTTGTGGCTGTTATTCCCTGGCGTTCGGCGTCCGGTCTGGGCGATGCGGTGGAAGCTTCCCCGTTTGTTCTGGTCTTTGAGCAGCTGGGTGTGCACGGTGTGGCGCACTTTGTGAACTTTGTGGTGCTGATTGCGGCGCTGTCGAGTGCGAATGCGAACCTGTACGCGGGTGCGCGTCTGATGCACTCGTTGGCGGCTGACGGCATGGCGCCTCGTCAGCTGGCTCAGGTGAACCGTGCTGGCGTTCCGGCTCGTTCGGTATGGCTGTCAACCAGCGGTATGGTGATTGCTATTCTGCTGGCTCTGTACAGCCCAAAGGAAGCGTTCCTCTCCATGATTTTTGTGATTATGGTGTGCGCGCTGACCGTGTGGGTTCTGATTCTTTTCGCTTACATCGTGTACAAGCGTGTTGAGCCAGTAACTGATGGTTTCCGCCTGTGGGGTGGCCAGTTCACCGCGGCGCTCGGTGTTCTGCTGCTCTTCGCGGTGTGGATTGCGCTCTTCATGGTGCGTGGTTCCATGGTTCCGGCGATCGTGGGCGTGGGGTATTTTGTGGTGCTGAGCCTGCTGTACTTCGCTCGTATTCGCCACACTCACGTGATTGATGAGCAGACCTTCGTGGAGGCTCAGCAGGCAACTGCCGAGTACGACGCCATGAAGTATGACGCTGATTATGCTCTGGAGACTGCGGCAAAGCTGGGCCGTTAAGGTTCTGTAGCTGCCGGGAAGGCTTGTGTTGGGGACTGCTGAGACTCCAAGAAGGAAATAAACGAAAAATACGGCAAATCTCTGGAATTGCTCGTAATAAAACCGTAAAAACGCTGTTGGCCCTCAGAGCGGGTCTATCATAGACAGTGAACCGTATGATCTTGTATGCGTTCAAATGTCTGTGTGTTGGATGAGGCTCGAAAGCATCGTAGCTTTCGAGCCTCATCGCTTTAACCCACCAAATATATTTCTAGTACCCGAATTATCATCAGCTGATTCATTTGCTGTACCTTGCGGATTCGTACGAATACCCCCTTCATGGCGGCGGGGGAGTAGAGTTAAAACCATGCAAAGCCACGAAAAGAAACGCGAAAATACCCCCGAAAAGATTCCCACCTCTGAAGCTGGCACCACCGACGAATTGTTGGTGTACGTACCCGCCCGCTGGGGCGATATGGACGCCTACGGGCACGTCAACAACGTTGCCATCCTCTCGGTCATGGAAGAAGCCCGTGTGGCGCTCTTCGGTCCGCCGCCGTCCTCCGGGCAGAAGCCTACCGTGGCACCGCAGCCTCCGATTCCGCTTTTTGACTTGGTTACCGAGGGCGTGCAGGCGCTCATTGCCGAGCACAGCATCCGCTACCTGGCTCAGCTGCCCTATACCGGTGAGCAGGTGCCGGTATGCCTGAGAGTGGAGAAGGTCAGTGCCGCATCTGTGCGTATTGGCTACTCGATTCTCTCCCCGGTGGACGGCGGTGAATGTGTGCGTGCTTTTACCGTGCTGGCATTCTGGGACTCCATTGCGGGGCGACTGACTCGACTGACCCCCGAGCAGCGTGAACTGCTGAGCTCCTACCTGCCGGAGAAGTAGAGGGTGTTCCGCTGTAATAGAATGGTATTGAACGGGGATAAACGTATGTTTTAAAGACCTTCTGCAAAGGGCGAAAAAGTATTCCCGGGAGAGATAACAATGTCGTTTTACCACGCTCAGTGAGACCCCGCCGGATGAGGTCGCCGCACGATACATGCCACCGGATGCGCCGCCGCCGGTGATCGCTGCGGACACATTGGCCGCAAGGGCTACCTGAAGACCGGTGCGGAAATCATGGGGCTGCGCGGTACCGTGGACTGCACCCACGTCCTGAACCTGCTGACCGAGTACGTCACCACCACCGCAAACACGAAGAGAATGAACGCCTTGAATGTGGTGATCTTGCCCGTTACTGAGGGCAAGCAACTGACCTGCTTAGGCGAGATTGAGACTGGCTCGATGACCTGCCATGACGGGAACGGTCGTACTATTGCGGTCGGTGGCAGGCGCGAAGGCTATGCGCTCGCATCCGCACCAGAGGCAATGAGCTGTCATTGATTTGTGACTTGCTAAAAGGGGCTCCCCGCAATACCGGGGAGCCCCTCTTATTGCCTTTTCCCGCTGTACCCTAGAGGGGTCATCCTGCGGGTTTCTAAGATACCGTATAGCTAGCTCACAGGTAGCGTCTTTAGAATACTGGTTAGGAACCCGAACCGATGACGCAGAAAGGTCACTATGCACCCGGCACAGAATTACGCTACCCAGACTTCTACCCAGGCTCGTTCTACTACGCTCCGCACCTACAGTCCCGTAGCACTCGGTGCCACGCTGCTGCTGACGATGTCGGCATGCTCCGGTGCCGCCACCACCGCCTCCCCGAGCGCCACCGGAATCCCTAGCCCCAGTGCTACGAGCGCGAAGGCGACCCCCAGCCTCACTCGCACCGCAACGGTCACTGAAAGCACTCCGACTGCCGGTACTGTGCACACCCCCACCGCGGCGGCTACCGTGAGCCCCGGAACCATCACTACCGTAAGCCCGGTAATGACTGCTCAGGCGAACGCGGCGGCATCGGCTAAGGCAAATACTTCGGCGAGTGCAGTGGCGAAGGCGTCGAGCACCGCGAGTCTATCCAGCTCGGACGTTCAGTCTGCGGGCGGTAGCTGCGGCAGTATGGACGCTACCGGCTACCTGAAGCATAATGCGACCGTGCAGGTAGCCTCTGGCGCGGTGGATTGCCTGTTTGCGCGTGAGCTGATTCGCCAGTTTGTGGTGCAGAACCCCGCCGAGGTGACCGATAAGGCGAATGGTGAGCGTACCGTCATGTCGGCGCGCTGCTACTGGAAGCCGGGTGACGGCGCGGATCGTGCAACCCCCGAGTGTGTGTCTCTGGATGGTGGCAGCACCGTCATTACTGTAAAGCTGACCAACTAGTTTACGACTCACACCCGGCTAGGCACACCCCCGGCAAGGCACGGGTATTACACACAAGCGCCGCGTTGACGAATCATTCGTCAACGCGGCGCTTTAGTATTCCCACTTGCAGCCGGGCAGAATTAGAGCTGGTGCGAGTTAGAACTCTCCGCGAGCGCGGGCGGCAAGCACATCATCCAGGCGGGCGAAGGTCGAACGCCAGGTGGTGCGCACCTCCTCGTGGACCGAGGCGGGCATGGGGCCAATCTCAATGACGATGCGGGTACCGGAACCCACGCCGTCGGCGGTAATCACGGTTTCGGGGAAGAAACGGTGACGCTGGTACACCAGCACGCTACCGGGGTTGCCCAGGTGGTCGGGCAGTTGCTCGGCGTATTCGAGCTCCTTGAACGGTTCAATGCTCAAAAAGCGGCTCTGCAGAATGCAGGACACCGAGGGGTCAACCTCGTTGATCATGGACAGACGCTGCAGACCGCCGACGACGGGCTCCACCACAACGTCGGTGGGGCGCACATGCCAGCCGGCAGGGCCGTACCAGCGGACCAACAGTTCGGGATCCAGGTAGGCGCCGAAGATATCCTCGACCGAGGCTGCGATCTCGTGGTCGAAGACGAGAAGCTCCTCATCGGGAACATGAGTGATGCTCATAGGGTTCTCCTTAAACGGGTTGAAGAGCGGGTTTAGGGCTTCTTGCCGGAGTAGTAGTTGCCGAGGAACTCGTCACGGTACTCGAAGTAGGTGCCGTCCTTGATGGCTTTGCGGGCGTCGTCCACCATGCGCACAATGAAGCGCTCATTGTGGATGGAGGCGAGGGTGGCCGCCAGACGCTCGTCCGCCTTGAAAAGGTGACGCAGGTAGGCGCGAGTGTAGTGGGTGCAGGTGTAGCAGTCGCAGCCCTCGTAGATGGGCGAGAAGTCCGCCTTGAAGCGCGCGTTGGTGATGTTGTAGCGGCCGGTGGGGGAGTAGAGGGCGGCGTTGCGTGCCACGCGGGTGGGGGAGACGCAGTCGAAGGTGTCTACACCGTTTTCGATGCCGACGAAGATATCGTCGGGTTCGGAGATGCCGAGCAAGTGGCGGGGCTTGGATTCGGGCAGGTCTTCGGCGCACCAGCGCACGATGGTTCCGAGGTTTTCCTTCTCGAGCGCACCACCGATGCCGAAGCCGTCGAAGGGCATGGAGCCGAGGTCCTGGCATGCCTTGCGGCGCAGGTCCTCGTACTGTGCACCCTGAATGACGCCAAATAGTGCCTGGTAGGGCTTGCCCACGCGCTCTGCGGTCAGACGCTGGTGCTCAGCGATGCAGCGCAGCGCCCACAGACGGGTGCGTTCGAGCGCCTCCTCCTGGTAGCCGCGGGAGTTGTAGAGGGTGGTCAGCTCGTCGAAGGCGAACATGACGTCGGCACCGATCTGGTGCTGAACCTGCATGGACACCTCGGGAGTAAAACGGTGAATTGAGCCGTCAATATGCGACTTGAAGTTCACGCCGTCATCGTCAATGTGAGCAAGGCGTTCCTTGCCCTGTGCCACGTCGTCGTCACCGAGGGGGCGGCCGTCGGCCCCCTTAGCGTCCGCGACGGTACCCATGTCGATCACCTTCTTGAAGCCGGAGCCCAGGCTCATAACCTGGAAGCCGCCGGAGTCGGTGAAGGTGGGACCGTCCCAGTTCATGAAGGCACCCAGGCCGCCTGCCGCGTCGAGGATTTCGGGGCCGGGCTGCAGGTACAGGTGGTAGGCATTGGAGAGCAAAGCCTGAGCGCCGAGCTCCTTCATGGATTCGGGCAGGACCGCCTTGACGGTTGCCTTGGTGCCCACGGGGGTGAAGGCGGGGGTCTCGATCTGTCCGTGCGGGGTGGTGATAACACCGGTGCGTCCGCGGAACTGTCCGCCGTTGGCTTCTACACGTTCAGCGTTGGGGGATGCGGTGTCCGCCAGGCGGCTGGTGATAGCGAAGCCAAAGTCCTCGGTGGGGAAAGAGTTATCTAGAACGCTCATTCTTCTCTCGATTGTTTGCTTTCCGTCTGAATGTCTACACCCTAGCCTACCGGAAAACCCCGCCTCTCTTGCCGGAGTCGGAGTTCACGAGATTTCAGCTGAGGGTAGCTGATCTTAGCCAGCGAAGTCGCCGAGCATATCTACGGTTGGCACGAAGAAGAGGGTGCCAGTCACCGCGGTGCTGAAATCCAGTAGACGGTCGTAGTTGGCGCCATCCACTCCCATGAACATGTTCATGAGCATCTTCTGAACGGTCGAGAAGGTGCTGGCGTAGCAGATGAAGTAGGTACCCAGCTCGTTGTTGCCCACGGTGCCGAAGGGCATGTTATCGCGAATGACCTTGAAGTCGTCACCGATATTGGTAATAGCGGAGTGCGAGTTGGTAGGCTTCTCGTCCTCGCTCATCTCGATGTCGTCGTGCTTGGAACGGCCAATGACCTTCTCCTGCTCGGAGACGGGCAGGGCATTCCACGCGGTCATGTCGTGGATGTACTTCTGAACGAACTGGTAGCTACCGCCCTTGTACATGGGGTCGTTGTCACCGATGAGGCCGAAGTATTCGCGTGCCGCGGGGGTCTGCGGGTTTTCGGTGCCGTCCACAAAACCGATAATGGAGCGGCCGTCCCAGTAGCGGAAGCCGTGTACCTCATCCACGCTCTCAGCAATATCGCGTAGAGTTGCAGTAATAGCGGAGGCCATATCGTAGGCAACGGACGGATGGGTCGTGCGGATGTGGAAGTGCAAGTCGCCGGGAGTAGACACTGCGGTGTACTTGGGGCCCCGAATCTCCTCGAACTCCACGAGTTCCTGCGGCAGCGGCTTGGGCAGGTCCAGGGCCAGCCACGCGCTGTGGCTGATACCCAGCACAATGCTGGCATTCTCGGGCGAGTAGCGGTTCGCGGCGGTGTGGTTAAGGTTAATGACGAGCCCGCAGAGGTTCTGGAACCCCTCAATGAGCGCGTCCTGAGAGATACCTTCCTTGAACTTCCAGACCATGAAAATGGTGTTAGTGTTCGGGCTGGCAGTGACCTGTTGTGATTCTGAAGCAAGCATAAAATTCACCGTACGCCCGTGTGTACGCCCCTGCAATGAATCCACCCCTAACCTTCTGCGCTGAACGGAGAAGATGAGGGGTGGGGCAAAGAATCGTAGGTTTTTAGAGGCCGTGGGAGGCGAGGTGACGCGCATGTGCCAGGCGTGCCGCCGTCTCGAAAATAGTCCACGCCTGCACCTGAGTGGACAGCTCCACCGGCGCACCGGGCTTCACAACCTTGCTCATCGGCTCGGTGAACCGCGGGGAGAACTGCACGAGCGCCTTACCGCGAATCTCATTCGGGTCAATGCCGTACTCGTTCATCGGCAGGTTGGGGTCGAACTCGCGGCGGCCCTCCCACAGGGCGCGTGCGGTTGAGTACACCAGGGTCGAGGTGAGTATTTGAGCCTCGTCACTGAGCAGTGGTGAAGAAGCCGCCACGCCTAGGTAACGCACAAGAATGCCGGTGAATAGGCCGCCGTCACCGTCACCGTGCGAGATGAGGATGCGGCCGCGCACACCGGAGAGGAATTCTACCTCTTCGGTCATGTGCTTGACGATGCCGACGATGAGACGCTCGGCGCGTTCTGCAGGGTCCACCTCGCAGGGTACATCGGATGCGGCGAGGCCCAGTAGGGCGCCCAGGGCGGTTCCCTGGTTGTAGGTGAATTCGCTGTGCTCGTATTCGTACTTGTCGCCGCGCACGTTTACACCGTCAATATAGAGCGAATGCTCTGCATCCCAGAGGGTTTCGTTCATCCAGTCCATGAGTGCGGCGGCAGTCTTCGGGTCGCCTGCACGCGCATACGCCAGAGCGGTTGGCGCGGTCGCTGCAGCATTTACAAAATCACGCTTGGACTTGCGCCAACTCATGCCGCCCACCGAGGAGAAGCCCTTTGCTAGCTGCTCAAAAAGAGCTGCGCCAGCGTCCTGGGCGGCAACGTCAGTAGCGCCGGTCAGGTCAATGCAGAAGGAGTTCATGCGGTCCACCGCGAGGGTCAGCCACGCCATATCGTCAAAATAATCGTTGGCGAAGCGGCCGTAGTTACGCATGTTAATGCCGCGCAATAGTGCGCGGGCGCGGTGCAACTGTTCCTGGGCGGCAGTCATATCGCCCTCACGCAGGTGACGCTGACCGGCATCAATCATGCAGTCCAGCAGGTGCGCCTGCCACCAGTAGTGCCAAGTGCTCAGACGCTGGCTCAGCGGGCGCGGGTCGGGAACCTGCACCGAACCGATGAGGGCGCCGGGAACACCGAGGATGCGGTGCACGAAGGTGTCGGTGACGCTGTCGGCTGCGGTAGCAGCCTGCGAGGAGGTGCGCTGGGCGTACTCGCTAATCGACTCCAGAGACTGCTCGTTGTGGGAAGGCGGCTGGAATTTCATGGACCCTCTGTAGTTGTGGTGAAGTATTACGTCTGAAATTATCCCACTTTTTGCCCTCTGAGCGCCTGAACACTGTGGGGTGGGCTCTCGGGTGTGATCCCTTTTCGAGAGCCTGCCGAGAAGACACAATGCGGGGAACGGGGTGAACGCCACTCAAAAACGGGTTAGGCGGCGGCCAGTGAACGCCCACTGTGTAGGTCAACCCGCTCGCCGGTGATGGGGTGTTCAAAGTGCAGGCTGTACGCCAGCAGCTGCAATGGGTACTCGGGACGGTCTGGAGTGTCGGGCAGCACCTGCGGGTAGAGCACATCGCCCAGAATGGGGGAACCCAAAAGGTTCAGGTGCGCCCGTAACTGGTGGGTCTTACCGGTGTGAGGCTCCAAATCATAGAGCGCCCATTCTTGTTTTTCGTTCAGTGCAGGTTCGGCACGCCACCCCTCAACAGCCTGCGCGCTCGGGGTGAAAGTCCGCAGAATCTTTACGGTCGTTAGCGTATTCGGCTCCACGCCCTGTGCCGCACACTCTTGCTCAGACAGCTGCTGAACCTGCAGCTGATCACGAATCTTCTGAATATGCGAACGCACCTGCAGTCCCTCCGTACTCAACGCCTGCTCGGTGGCGGTAACATCGGCGGGAACCGGCGCCACAGCGAGGTAGGTCTTCGACGCCTGACGATGCTGAAACATCATCTGGAAAGGGCGGCGCGCCTGAACCGTCTTAGCAAAAAGCAGTACGCCGGCGGTTGGGCGGTCCAGACGGTGAATTGGAATCAGCAACGGGTTCTGCTCACGCACCCGCAGCTTGGTTAGCGCGGTCTGCGCAATATAGGAGCCGCGCGGGGTGGTCGGCAGAAAATGCGGCTTATCAATCGCCAGCACGTGCTCATCCTCGTAGAGCACCGGCATATCGGAGGGTAGCTGCGGCTCATCGGCAAGCTCACGGAAGTACCAGATGCGCTCGCCCGGCATGTACGGGCTATCGCTGCTCAGAATCGTGCCGTCATCCAGACGCACCTCACCGGTATTGAAACGGGCGTGAATAATCTGCGGGTCGTTTGGGTAGAAGCGCGCAACCAGATAATCCGCAATGGTTACCGGAGCTGCATTGTTCGGGGTGAGCTCGGCGGGGAGCTCCTCCAAGAGTGGCAGGGTTAACTGAATCGGGTCGATACCATTTTTCTGAGTCAGCGGAGGGGTCAGTAGGCGGCGATGCGTGCGGCGTGCCGGTTTTGCCTGATAGGTGGCACCGGGCTGTATTCTCTGCTGTGTATCGGGGCGTGCGTTAGGCTGTGTACGTGCGGTGTTCTGTGTGGGCATGGCTCTACTCTACCGCCTGAACCTTATCACCTGAGCGGGGCTGGGGTCGAGGTAAGCTGAACCGGATTGCCTGCTGATGAGGCAGACAGAAATATTGTCGTGGGTTTGATGTGCGGTTGGGGAATCAGTTTTGTCTGACACTCATGAATGTTTGTGTGAATATGTGGAACAAAAAACGAAAACTTCACAAATTCTTGAAATTATCGGACATTTAATTTAAAAAAACTGCATTATTTTTGCAAAAAACAGCGTTTAAGTGCGGTATTTTCGAAAATACTGTCAAATCAGAAACTAATAAGCCTCAATTTAGCCCCTGTGGTTTTTCTAAGTATAAAAGATGTAAAGCAATTAAAGACCTGCTAAGCTAGGCAACCTACGTCATAAAAGCCTTAATAAAGACTGAAATTACCCTTAAAGCGGTACGATTAAGAAACAGAAGTTCGATATTTCGAACGAAGGGGTCGAAATGGGGCAGAAACAGCGCAAGGGCGCACAGATTAAAGGAAAACCCCAAATTACAGCGGTGCAATCGGACAATTCCAAAGCACCGGAAAATGCGATAGGAGAGGGTATGGAACATTCACAAAAGAATGCGGAGCCTCGCACCGGTGCCCTGCGTATGGACCCGCACGAACGCGAAGAGCAAATTCTAAAAATTGCTGCAGAACATTTCGCTCGACGTGGCGTGCTCGGTGCCTCCATGAGCGCTATCGCCCGCGATGCAGGCATTACCCGCGCTCTGCTCTACCACTACTTCCCCGGCAAGGACTCCCTGGCGGCAGCCGTCACCCGACGCGAAGCCAACTCAGTCCTTGAGGCTCTTGGCGAGCATCACGAAAACCCCGAGGAAGCACTCCGCAGGGCGTTGCGCACCTACTTCCTCGTTGTAGCCGGTGTCCCCACCCCCGGTGGGGAGGACTTCCCGAACAACCCCACCGACTACCTCGAATGGATGCTTCAACGTACTGGTATGCCGATTAATGACCGCACCCGCGTCATTCTCGGAGGCTGGTTGCAACTTGTCGACTACTTCGCCCTGCACGTCGTGCAACTCAACCCCCGCGATCAGCGCACCGTTCGCTCCCGCGGGCTCGGGCTCGAAGAAGCCATCGACCTGTGCCTGGGTGCCGTTGACACCCTCACCGGTGGCTACTAGCCGACAATTCTGAAGCTATTAGGGGAGCGCCCTAGACTTCCCGCTCCGATGTTTGGTTATGTGCTCCAGGGTGAAGATGCCGTGGGCATCCGGGTGGTTATTCCTCCGCCGCGCCGCTTGCGACGTGGTGGATTCCGGAAACACCACCCGGTCCGTGAGTAGGGAAACATAATGCCCCGTACCCCCTCCGTGAGGGTGCGGGGCATTATGATGCTCAGGTTGAGGGTGAGAGAAATAATTTAATCTGAGGCTAAGCTTGAGGTTCTGCTCAGCCTAAATGGAACGGTGTAGCGACAGGCCACGAACCGTTGCGTAGAAACCCTGCGCCTGCAGTGCTGCACGCAGTGCCTCCAGCGGATGCTCCATAACCTCGCCGCCGGAGATGCCCAGCGTAGATGCGCCCGGTGGGGATGTATCCAGTGTGTGGGTGTTCAAAAGCTCCACATCGTTGACCTTCTCCACCGAAATCTTCTCCGCACCAACGGCAGACACCAGGCGCGCCAGGGCGGGGGCTGCCGCCTCCAGAAGTATCGGGTCGGTGGTAAAAGCCAGCAGGGTCTTCGCGCCACGCTCCACATACAGCACCGGTGCGCCGTCCACCAGTACTACGCAGGCGCCCGCCTTGCGTGCCGGGCGGTGCTTGACGACTCCCGCCCCCTCATGCGCGAAGGAGGGAATCGTGGGCCAGCTCAGTGCCGCACCGTACGGGTTTGCCGGGTCGGTTGCTGCCAACAGGGTCACCGTGAACGTGCCGTACACCTGTTCCGTATCTGTACGCTGCGGGGTGTAGGCGCTCGCACCAAAACTCTGTGGACCTGTGGGAACACTGAGATTATCGGCCGTAGAACGCAGCAGGTCCACGGTTGCGGGGGCGGCGAACTGCGCCGCACCCAAACCCTCAATAAAGTAGCCGCGACGTACCAGCGCACGATCCTCAGCCGCCGAATAAATCCGGTACAGTTGCGAGAACCCGCCGGTAGAATCCTCCACCTGCAAGCATCCGCGAGTCAGCACACCGTAGCGGTCCAGTAACAGGTCGGCGCCTGCGAGTGCCGCAACCGTTGCCTCCACGGGCTCCTGTAGCAGCGTGTCCACGCGTGAGAAGCGACCGCTATCCTGCGGGGCAACAGTGGGAGTGATGGTATGGAGCCCGCCGCGGAGGGAATTGTTGCGCAGGGAATGCAGACCGCGCCCGGTGGCAGGCGCAGAGTAGCCGCCGGAACCATAATTGCCAGCAATGAAACCGCCCGCCATGCCGTTACCCATGGAGGCGCGTGCCGCCGCAATACGACCCGCACCGCGGCGACCTACCCGCGACAGACGCGCGGCAGCCGCCGGAGTCGGATGCGCACTGCGGACGCCGGCAAGCATCGCCCGAACCGGTGCGAAACTATCGTTCGTCACCGCACCAGCCCACACCAAGCGCCACAATGCCGCCGAAACCTCCGCCGCATCCGGGAAAGTCACTACCTGACCAGCAGGTGCCGCCGCCCTCATCAGCTGCACCACCCGCTCACGCAGCGCCGACACGAACAGGCCGCCGTGAGCCAGCGCCTCATAGATGGCGTGCTCGAGTGTGCCCGGAGCCTGCAGCGCCTCCCAGAGCTCCGGGTTCTCCGTGCGCAATAGCTGCTCCGGGTAGTCCTCACCCAGAGTCAGCGAAGAACTCTCGCTCAAATGCAGGCGAATCCAGCCGTCAGACTTCTGCGTGCTACCCCCGCCGAGCTGACCGGCACCGGTGAAGAACACCCTGCCGCTGGCCATGACCTCGTCCAGCATGTGCGGCTGGTAACCGGGCACGCGTGCTGGAAGAATCAGCGTCTCCAGTGCAGAAGCCGGTACGCGCACACCCGCGAGCTGGTCGATGGCGGTGAGCAGATCCTCCGTGGTGGAGGCGGAATCCTGGCCCGCATGAGCGATGCCGTTTTCTGCACCGTTCTGTGCTATCGGGTTGAATGCCGCCGGGTTGAGTGCCATCGGGTTGGGCGCTGCCGAGCCGAGGGGTGCCACCCTCTCGCCCACCACAGCGGCGGCGCGGCGGGAGGGTATGAACGCACCGTAGGCGCTTGCCTCCGGTAGGGTCTGCGCAACCCGCACAGATAAAGAACGAACGTTCTGCCACGAAGGTAGGAAAATGCCATAGACCTGCGCCGATACCGGCTCAATCTCCTCACGTAACGCTGCCAGAGAACGGGCGCGAATCGTGCGCAAAACCTGCGCATCCACCCACTCAACACCAGCCGTCCCGGAGGCACGCAACACCTCGGGCAGGAACTCACCAGAGCTCAGACGGCGCTGCTGCTGAAGACGCTGCAACACCGGAGCCAGCACACCCACACCCACCGGGGTCAGACGCGAAAAATGCTCCGCCGCCTGCTGCGCCGTAAAGGGAATATGGGTGCGCGCATAGCGAGAAACCAGATCCTCTAAAGGCTCGGCGACCGGCTCTAACAGGGCAGTAGGAAGCGCTGCGGCGGGCATAATACCCAGTCCATCGCGTAGGCGCGCGGCATCCTCAACCACCGCATAGTACAGCTGCGGCTCGGCGGAACTACCGGCAGCTCCCATGAACGAGAACGCGCGGCGTGAGCGCACCAGCTCCTCCGCTAGGGCATGCGCCTCAGTCGTGCTGGCGTGCGCGCCGTACTCCTCGCCGTAGTGTTCAGAGTCCTCGGACTCGCCGAAATCTTGCGAACCGTGCGCCGCAGTCTGCAGGCTGTCAGTCCGCATACGCAGACTCAACTCCTGCGCGCTCAACGGACCCAGCTGACGTAAAAGATCCGCCACGCCCTCCACACCGTAGGCACGATAACGCTCACCTGTGCGCTGCAGACGCTGCTGAGTCTGCACCAGCACCGCCGGATCCAGCAGGTCACGCAGACCGCTCGACCCCAGCAACTCAGCCAGTAGCGCGGGGTCCAGCGACAGCGCGGCGGCGCGGCGTTCGGCGGCGGGCGCATCCCCGTCATAGAGGTGCTCGGCAACGTACTCAAAGAGTAGAGTTCTTGCAAAAGGCGAGGGGTCGTTTGTCTCAACCTCCAGCATGGACACCGCCCGAGACTGCAACGAACGGTGTACCTGAACTAGCGCCGGAACATCGTAGACATCCTGCAGACACTCGCGTGCCGTCTCCAAAAGCACCGGAAAGTCAGGGTACTTACGCGCCACATCCAGCAGTTGCGCCGCGCGCTGACGCTGCTGCCACAGCGGGGTGCGTTTACCCGGATCACGGCGCGGCAACAGCAGGGCACGCGCCGCATTCTCACGGAACCGAGACACAAAAAGCGCTGAATCGCCCACGCTTTCAGTGACGATTGCCTCCAGCTCATCCGGGTCGAAAAGGAACAGGTCAGCGCTGGGTGGCACATCCTCCATGGCGGGCAGGCGCAGAATCAAGCCGTCATCGCTCGCCATGACGGAGGCATCCACCCCGTACCGCTCCTCAATACGGGCGCGTACCGCTAGAGCCCAGGGCGCGTGCACCCCGTAGCCGAGCGGTGAGTGTAGGATCACGCGCCAATCGCCCAGTTCGTCGCGGTGCCGTTCCACGATCATGCGGGTGTCGGAAGGGACCGCCCCGGTGGATTCGCGTTGCTCACGCAGGTAGGTGAGCAGGTTATCAACCGCCCAGGTGTCCAGTCCGAGCTGTTCGAGCTGCTGGCGGGCGGCGGCGCTATCGATGGCGTCCAGGCTGGAGAGCGCGCGCGTGAATGCACCCGTCTGCACGCCCAGGGCGTAGGGGCGGCCCATGCGGTCGCCGTGCCAGAAGGGTAGGCGCGCGGGCTGACCGGGCGCGGGGGAGACCCGCACCGCATCGTGCGTAATTTCTTCAATACGCCAACTGCTCGCGCCGAGAGTAATAACCTCGCCGGCGCGGGATTCGTACACCATTTCCTCGTCGAGCTCACCCACACGCTTCGGGCCGTGCTCTTCATCGCCGCTGACCAGGTAGACGGGGAAGAGCCCGCGGTCGGGAATTGTGCCGCCGCTGGTGACTGCGAGGCGCTGTGCGCCCGGGCGGCCCTCAATACTGCCGGAGGGCGCCTCCTCGGTGGGGGTGCGGTCCCAGATGATGCGTGGGCGCAGTTCGGCGAACTCGTCGGAGGGGTAGCGTCCGGCGAGCATTTCGAGCACGGAGTCGAAGAGAGCGCGCGGCAGTTCGGCGTAGGGTGCGCTGCGGCGTAGCGCCTCGTACCAGGAGTCCACGCTAATGGGTCCCAACGCGCAGGCGGCGACGGTCTGCTGTGCGAGTACGTCCAGGGGGTTGGTGGGGATGGTGAGCGGTTCGAGGGTTCCGCTACGCATTCCGGTGAGTGTGACGGTTGCACCGAGCAGGTCGCCGCGGTGCTTGGGGTAGAAGAATCCGCGCGAAATTTCCCCCACGCGGTGTCCGGCGCGGCCCACGCGCTGCAGTGCGGAGGCGACTGAGGGAGGTGCGGCCACCTGGATTACGAGGTCCACGTGGCCCATGTCGATACCCAGCTCCAGGGAGCTGGTAGCGACGACGCAGCGCAGGGTTCCGCCCTTGAGTGCCTCCTCGATGAGGGTGCGTTGTTCCTTGGATACGGAGCCGTGGTGTGCGCGGGCGAGCGGTGGTACCTCGGTGATGTCGCAGATGCCTGCCGTGTAGTCTTCGGGGTCGATTCCCTGCTTTGCGAGGACGCGGCGCAGGTGAATATCGTTGAGTGCCGCGGTGAGCTTTTCCGCTAGTCCGCGCGAGTTAACGAAAACAATCGTAGAACGGTTGTTCTCAATATGGTCGACGATGCGCTCCTGCACACGCGGCCAGATAGAGGTCTCGGGGCGCTCGCTATTGGCTGTGTCTCGCAACGCCTTTTCGTGCAGCGCCCCTTCTCGCAATACCTCTTCCGAAACGGTGAGCGTATTTTCGGGCGCGGCGTTATCGCCCTTTCTCGCCGGGTTTGCCTGTCCGGTTTCTTGACCGGTTTCCTGTCCGGGGAATAGGCCAATGGCATCTTCCAGGGTGTAGGGCACGCTCGCCGGGGTATTTGCTGCGCTAGAGGTAGGGTGTGCTGTGCCCCGCGGTGAGCCGGTAGATTCTGAGCCCCCGCCGCCCGTTACCTCCGAGGATGCGTAGAGCCCTTGCCCGTAGTCGTTGGCGCCTCCGAGCGCCGCCATATTGGGTACGGGCACGCTCAGGCGCAGATCCCATTCTTTGGTGCCCGGGTGGCTCATGATGGTCACCGGCTGAATGCCGCCGAGGAACCGGGCGACTGTCTCCGGGTTTTCGATGGTTGCGGAGAGTCCAATGCGCTGTGCGGGCTTTTCGAGGAGCGCGTCGAGGCGTTCGAGGGAGACCGCCAGGTGTGCGCCGCGTTTGGTGGCGGCGAGGTTGTGAATCTCATCCACGATCACGGTGGTCACGCCCGCGAGGGTGTTGCGGGCGGCGCTGGTGAGCATGAGGTAGAGGGATTCGGGGGTGGTGATGAGAATATCGGGCGGGTTGCTGATGAGCTGGCGGCGTTCGCGTGCGGGGGTGTCGCCGCTGCGCACGCCCACGCTGATGTTCGGTTCGTCTGTGTTGTTTCCGCTCAGGCGTGTGATTCCGGTCAGCGGTGCGCGCAGATTGCGTTCAACATCGGCGCCGAGTGCTTTGAGGGGCGAGATGTAGAGGATGCGCGTGCTGCCTGTGGTTCCGGCTTCGTGTTCGCGGTGCAGGGCGTCGAGTGCCCAGAGGAAGGCAGCGAGGGTTTTGCCGGAGCCGGTGGGGGCAATAATGAGGGTGTTGTTGCCGTTGCGGATGCTCTCCCAGGCGCATTCTTGGGCAGCGGTGGGTGCGTTGAAGGTGGCGCGGAACCAGTCGCGTACGGGGGCGGAGAAATGGGAGAGTGCGTCAGTCATGTATCTATTATGGCGGGGTTTATGGTGTGCGCCTCTTGAATTGTTGGGGGCTGGGGGAGGAAGATGTGCTTGACAGGGTTTCTACAGAGCATGTAATATTTTACTCGTAAAGTAATCGACCGAGGGAACAACCAAAAGGAGCCTCACCATGACCCGCCTGAACGAAGAACAGCTCATCAACCTCTTCCACGAGCCGCGCACCGCCTCCTCCTTCACCGAGGAGCCCGTCACCGACGAGCAGCTGCGCCGCATCCAGGAACTGACCTTCTACGGCCCCACCGCCTTCAACAACCAGCCCCTGCGCATCACCTGGGTCAAGAGCTCCGAGGCACGCGAGCGCCTCGTCGCACACCTGGCAGACGGCAATAAGGCAAAGACTCAGGCGGCACCGGTGACTGCGATTCTCTCCGCAGACGCAAACTGGGTAGAGCACGCTGACACCTTCAACCCCAATGCTGCCGGCTTCATCAAGAGCTACTACACCACTGAGGAGCTTGCCACCCCCGCCGCTGAGCTGAGCGCTCACCTGCAGGCAGGCTACTTCATCACCGCAATCCGTGCCCTCGGTCTGGATGCTGGCCCCATGACCGGCGCAGACTTCGTCGGCATCAGGAAAGAATTCTTCGCGGACAATGCCGAGATCCCGTTCCTGATCGTCAACCTCGGTCACGGTGAGGGTCCCGCATACCCGCGCGGTGCACGCTTCAGCTACGATGAGGTTACTCGCTCTCTCTAAGCGAGCGCCTACGGTATAGCTAAAGCTAAACCCTAGATTTAGACTTATAGATAGTTCAAGGGCGGTTCTCCCATCATGGGGAACCGCCCTTGAACTATAGGTCCACAAGAGGTGCCAGAGTATTCACACCTGCAACGGGCGCGTTAGCGGGCACCAAACTGACCCACCGACAGCTGCGGAACAGATGAGGAACAAGCGGTAGTATCCAGCGGAACAATCACGCCACCGGAACCCGAGGGAAGACCCACCAGAAAACCCTGAACCGGGCGGCTACCGCAATCATCACCGAAGCGTGCCGGGTACACCGAACGCAGTACCGCGGTGGTGCTATCGCCGGGGTTGAGGGTTACGCCTGCAGGGTTCATATACTCGTCGGAGGTGGATGCCTCACGACCAATCCAGGTGCCTGAAGGACCCGCATGTACCACACGCGGGTAGCCGCGCAGGGTGCAGGAAGAATCCGAAGAGTTCTGGAAGTACAGGGTATAGTTTCGGGCGCCGGGAGAGCCATTTCCAATGAATACTGAAATGTTCAAATCATCCAGATCGCACTGGGTCGGGCCCTCAGCAACAGTATTGCTGGAGGAGCTAGAGGATTTCTTCGAGGAGCGCGAGGAATTGGAAGAATTCGACGAGCTCGAAGAACCCGAGGAGTTCGAGGAACTACCTGAAGAGTTGGAACCCGACTGTGAAGACGAGTTTGAGCTCTTCTGAGAATCTGCAGAGTTGTCTGACTTATTCTGATCGGAACCCTCGCGGGAGGACTCAGAAGAATGAGAGTCAGAGTTCTGCTCAGACTTGTGAGTCTCGGTGTGGGAAGAAGACTCGGAGTGTTCAGAGGAAGATTCGTGGTTCTCCGCCTCGGGGGAATTCACCACGGTAATGGAGCCCGGTGTCACCGAAGCGGTAGCCCCGTCAGAGGCTACTCGAATCGTGCCGGGCTTGACCGAAGCTGATGCGCTCGGATTTGCTGAGGTGCCTTCAGCTTCCTGACCGGCCTGGGACGCGCCGCATCCACTGAGCGCGAGCGCGCAGCAGAGGAAGGTGGTTGATGCGAGCACCTGAGCCGATTTGAACATAGTTACATCGCCGCCTGCATTTGGATTTCTGCTCCGTCCATACCGGGGGCATACTCGACCTGGCAGCACAGGCGAGAGTACTCGTTTGCAACATCATCGACCATGTCGAGCAGATCCTGCTCAGCTTCGGTGCGTTCACCGGAAGCTTCGAAGTGCTCGGGGTCGATGAAGCCGTGGCAGGTAGCGCAGGATGCGTTACCACCGCAGGTTGCGAGGACCGGTACGCCGTTAGCCTGGAGGGCTTCCAGGAGGGTGTGGTGGTCTTCCCACTGAATATCGTAGTTTACGCCTGCTTCGTCAGTGACCTTAATCGTTACGCCCATGCGTTCTCCTTCTTCTGTAGTGATGCGTTTCTATTGTAGAGGTAGGGACTGTTATTCACCGTACTTTGTGGTGTATCCCCAACCCTACCGTCACGCATATCACGGGAACGCAGAATAATTTTTATGCTGAATAGCATGTCTGTATTGTTCCCAGTCTACCGCTTAAAGCCCTGACAGCGCAGGATATAGGCATATATGAATACTGCCCCCAGATGGAAAGACATGCTGGGGGCAGTATAGAGAACCGGCACGTAGGCGCGCTTTAATGGTGACGAAGACCTACTCGGATTCCTTCTCCGAGGTCTTCTCGGTGTCCTGCGTGTCTGCGCTGTGGTGATCGGCGTTCTGGACGCTTCCTCCGGGGCCGCGCACAATACCGCATACACTATCGCGCGGATCAGCGTAGCGCAGGTCGATACCGAAGGTATTGCGGATCTGGCGAGCCGAGTTCAGGTGCCAGCGCTGCGAATCCGAGGGGGTTACGGAGGTGACCGCCTTCTGACCCGGAGCCAGCTTCTCGTGGCGAATATCGTAGTGCTTACCGCCCATAGTGATGGTGAAGCCGTGCTCCTGCAGCAAGTGCACGAATGCATCCACATCGTGCGGGATCTTACGGCCGCGCTGCCTCTTGGTACCGCTCATCCTCGGCTGCGACTCGAAGGGGTTACGGTTGGGCGCGGTGCCGCGACTAATACGAACTACCTGCTGGTCGGAGTGCGAGAACTCTATCTGGTAGCCGTTGAGCGAGTACACGGTGCGGCTACTACCGGGAATCGGGCGGCGGTCCTCGGCCTCATCCAGGATGCGGGCAATGTACTCGCCGGTCAGTCCGAGCGACTTGAGCTGAGCCTGAGCCTCGGGGGAGAGCTGATAGCCTCCAGCGAGAGCCTGCAGCGGGCGTAGCGCGAGCACTTCGGCGGTCAGGGGGTTGAGCACCACCTGGTAGCCTTCCTCTTCATGCGTGTAGAGGGTAACTTCGCGGCCGTAGCGGTTCTCTTGTGCGCTTTCTTGAACCACCGTGCTTGTGGGGGATTCGATGATATCCAGAAGCAGCTCGTAGGTGAGCCCGTGGCGCATCATGTAATCCATTACACCGGGGAGCACACCGTAGATGCGGCGGTGCGGCGGCACGTCACCGTAGAATTCCTTCTCAATGCGCGCGGCAATACGCTGGTTCTCCAGCGGTACCTCGGTCAGCGGAATGAGGCGTTGGTTGGAGGGGCGAATCTTGGCGCGTGCGGCGGCGGGTTTGGGTGCCTGACGGTACGCGTCCACGAGTGCCTGCTGCTGCTCCATGAATTCCTGGGCAATGAGCGGTAGGAGGGTGAAGTAGAGCTCTGCTGCTTCGGGCTTGAGCGCACCGTTCTCATCGAGCAGGGATGCGCCGTCCTTGGAGAGCAAATCCCACGGCTTATTGTTTGCAGTGCTATCTTCGGAACCCTGCTCATCGCGGTAGCTATAGGCGGCGAGGGAGGCAAGTTCCTGCAGACGAACGTACACCTCAAGAGGAACGGTGATCTGCTTAACGGACATTATTTTCCTCCTCGGTGGTGTTTTCTGTCTGAGTTACGCCATCTTCTGCCTGGTCAGTGGCATTTTCTGAGTCTTCCGCCTGCTGAGCCAGGGCATTACTGAGCTCTTCGAGCTGCGCCTTGCGCAGGGTTTCGGCGTGCAGGTGATGGAAGTCCGGGCTCTTCGCAAGAGCCATAACGGTCCGCTCATCGGGCGAAATCGCAATTTCCAGACCCTGTGCCGCGTAGATGCGGGTCCAGCCTTCAGCCATACGCACGCTCTCAGGGTTGCTCAGGGCATGAAGCATCAGGTCGAAGACGAAAGGCGGGTTCTTCTTCAAGAAGGTACGGGCGCGCTCGCTGAATTCGAGTTCCAGGGCGTTGAGCGAGTTGTATTTGCCGTGCGCCAGGGATACTTGTGCCGCTTCGTTGTATTCGGCGTCGTATTCGTCAATGACGGTAATGATTTCTGCGGAGGCGGTGTTAACGTCCACCCGGTAATCATCGTGAGTGAAGCGAATCGTCCAGTCGTTGAGTTGTTCTACCGCGCCTTTACGCAGGATGGTGCGCACGATCTCTTCGCTGATGTTTTCGCGTTCGAGGCGGGCACGCAGGCTCGGGCGCAGGCGGTAGCTGCGTTCGCGGTCCTCTTCGCTGATGCCGCGAGGCGCGGTCGGTTCAGTGGTTACCGGCTGAGTGGCGGGCGCGCTGATGGCTGCCGTAGCCGTGGGGATCGGGGCTGCGGGCTTCGGCTTGCTCGGCTTCGGGACACTCATCTCCGGGGCGGCGGGCGCACTCGGTAGGGGCTGGCTGAGTACGGGCAACTCTTCAACAGGTGCCTGCTCGCTAGATGCTTCCGTATGAGTAGCTTCTGCAGCTTCGGCAGTCTGTTGACGGGCATGCAGACCCTCCAGGTACTCTTCGATGCGCGGCGGACGGTAGGTTAGCGTGGACTTGCGGAACATGCCGGGGGAGGGAGCACCGGGAGTAGGCACTGCAGGCTTGGGGGCTGCAGACGTAGGGGCTGCGGGCTTCGGCGCTGCAGGCTTGGGAGTGGCGGCTGCGCTTACCACGGCATCCTCACTGACTGCACCCTCGTTGGCCTCTGCAACGGGAGCCTCAGCAGTGGAGTCTGCGGTAGTTTCGGTTGCCTGCAGGTCGTTCTGTTCTTCTTTAAGAGGCTTGCTGTCGCTGGTTTTCTCATCGCCGCGTCGGAGGGCGGCAATGAGTTCCTGACGGGAAGTATAAGGAATGATTTCCTCAGGTGAGTCGATATATCGGGGGAAATTCTCGTAGAGAATCTTCGCCGCGGCCTCAAAGAGCTTTTCTGCGGTGGTGTTGGCGGCGGGTGCGCAAGGGCAGAGGAGTTCTTGGCGATGCGCGTCATAGAGGGACCAGTGGGCGCATCGTTCGGTGGGTGGGAAGTAATCGAGGGTGCCCAAGTCAGCAATATCAATGAGCGTACCTATCAGGGACTGCGGAATGGATAGCTGTGCCATAGTACTCCTTTGCGTTGTCTACTCTCCAACCTATGCGTGGAGGGTCCTCTTTCCATCCTAGGCGTTTTTTGGCGGGTGTGCCCCGGAGCACGTCATCTGGGCGCGTAAATCTGTGAATTCACAGGTTGGGGTACTTTTAGGTGCGGCTTTTGGCACGGATGGGGCAGCGTCAGCTGGTGAAGCATCCTTGCTACGCCTAGCTAGACCCTGCAACGTGTCGTACTGCAACATGTTGTACTATGCGGTGGCTTGAGCTCTGCCCGGGGCTTGTGTCAGAGCGTTTTCTGTGTGCTTGTTTCCCAAAGACATCTTCCCGGGTGTGCCTTCTGGGTATATAAAAAATCCCCGGTTCCGAAGAACCGGGGATCGGTGGTGCGCCCGAAGGGATTCGAACCCCCAACCTTCTGATCCGTAGTCAGATGCTCTATCCGTTGAGCTACAGGCGCATGTTCCTCGTTTCGGATTTGTTCAACCCGTCGCGGCAACAGGTATTACTATACGGATGTCCCCAAGGGTATGCAAGCCGAAAAGCTCGAAATTGACCCAAAATTCTCTCCGAAAAATTTGATAACAACCTGTTTTGCCGCATGATTCCAGGGTTTTTGGTGGCGTAAAATTTTTTCAAAATATTTTCTCAGCGCCCTAAAATCGATGCTGTGGGCCCCTGAAATCCCCGAAGGGTCCCACCATACGACCTAAAAATTCTTTACAGAAAATCTCCCGTACTCTAAGAATGTGATGCGCAGAACTTAAGAAATGGCGTCATAGAAAGCTCTGCAGGCCATTAATGCGTTATTCTGTAAGCATCACGAGGAAGTGGAGACTGTCCAAGCGTGCATATTCACCTTTGTTTGCACGCTTGTAGTGTTTAACTGCTTCTTTGTTACCGCAGACCTAACCGGATCAATGTAGTATCCGGGCCACCGATTGAAGGGGAAAACGTCAATGGCTGACACCTCAACTCGTACTCTCTCTGCTGAACTCGAAAAGGAGCTGCAGAGCGCACCCACCACCCACCAGGGCCTCCTGGATTGGGTTCGCGAGGTTGCGGCACTGACCCAGCCCGCACACATCTACTGGGTGGATGGCACTCAGGAAGAATATGACCGCCTGGCACAGGAACTGGTTGACGCCGGTACCTTCGTTCGCCTCAGTGATCACGAATTCCCGAACTCTTATGCAGCTTTCTCCGATCCTGACGACGTTGCACGTGTCGAGGAGCGCACCTTCATCTGCTCCGAGACTGAAGAAGGCGCAGGCCCGACCAATAACTGGCGCGACCCCGTCGAAATGAAGCAGACCCTGACCGGTCTGTTCGAGGGCTCCATGCGCGGTCGTACCCTGTACGTCATTCCCTTCGTCATGGGCTCCCTGAAGGCTAAGAACCCCAAGATTGCTGTTGAGCTCAGCGACTCCGCATACGTTGTCTGCTCCATGCGCATCATGGCAACCATCGGTAAGGACGTTCTTGCCAAGCTGAACGAGACCAACGGTTTCTTCGTCAAGGCTCTGCATTCTGTTGGTGCACCCCTGAAGCCCGGTCAGGAAGATGTCCCCTGGCCTTGCAACCCCGAGAAGTACATTGTCCAGTTCCCCGAGACCCGCGAAATATGGTCCTTCGGCTCCGGCTACGGCGGTAACGCACTACTCGGTAAGAAGTGCTACGCACTGCGTATCGCATCCGTTATCGGTCGCGATGAGGGCTGGATGGCAGAGCACATGCTCATCCTGAAGGTCACCAACCCCGAGGGTAAGGTTCGCTACATCTCCGCAGCGTTCCCCTCCGCGTGTGGCAAGACCAACTTCGCAATGATGGAACCCACCATTGACGGCTGGAAGGCTGAGATGGTCGGCGACGACATCGCATGGATCGAGTTCGACGAGAACCACCAGGCACGCGTGGTCAACCCCGAGGCTGGCCTGTTCGGCGTGGCACCGGGCACCGGTTACTCCACCAACCCGAACGCTATGAAGGCTATCGCAAAGGGCAACACCATCTTCACCAACGTTGCACTGACCGACGACGGCTCCGTCTGGTGGGAGGGCAAGACCGACGAGACTCCCGAGCACCTAATTGACTGGACCGGTCAGGACTGGACCCTCGAGTCTGGCCGCCCGGCAGCTCACCCGAACTCTCGCTTCTGCACCCCCGCATCCCAGGTCGACATGCTCGCTCCCGAGTACTACGACCCCGAGGGCGTGCCGCTGAGCGCTATTGTTCTGGGTGGTCGCCGTAAGACCACCATCCCGCTGGTGTCCGAGTCTGAGAGCTGGGAGCAGGGCGTCTTCCGCGCTATTACTCTCTCCTCCGAGACCACCGCGGCTGCTAAGGGTGCTGTCGGTGTGATTCGCCGCGACCCGATGGCTATGCTGCCCTTCATCGGTTACAACGCTGGTGACTACTTCAAGCACTGGATTGACTTGGGTAAGAAGCACGGCGCTGAGAATATGCCGAAGGTTTACTACGTCAACTGGTTCCGCCGTACCCCCGATGGCAGCTTCGCATGGCCGGGCTTCGGCGAGAACTCTCGCGTTGTGAAGTGGATTTGCGACCGCCTGGACGGTAAGGCTGGCGGCCAGGAGACCTTCCTGGGCACCGTTCCCACCAAGGAAGACCTTGACCTGACTGGTCTGGAAATCTCCGAGGATGAGCTGAAGGCTGCTCTGGCTGTCTCGAAGGAAGAGTGGACTGCTGAGCTGCCTGGCATCGACGAGTGGCTGGCTAAGTTCGGTGACAAGTTGCCTGCTGAGGTTCGTGAGCAGCGCGATGCTTTGGCTAAGGCCCTGGAAGACTAAAGTTCTCTGCTGAACCGCATGGTTAGGCGTTTGGAAGGGGCGGAATCTCGCTGTGAGGTTTCGCTCCTTCCTTGTATTTAGGGGAAATTTTTGAATCCCTATCAGATGTGAAATGATAAGTTTTCTCTCAACAGTGTGAGTGCAAGGCTATGCAGTCCACTTGCTCTTGAGAAATACTCAAAAAATTTTTGGGGAGCACTGAAGGTTTGGTAATTGCTCACCTTAATTTCTTGCACTCTCACTGCACGGAATACAATTCCAATGTAAGATTTTGAGCGCTCTGAGCCTGTGACGGTTCGGAGCACCCGTTATTGCCTCTGTTAAGATGGTGCTAACACGAGAGGATAGAAGGAGTATCCATGCGTTTGACAGCATTTTCGGATGTCTCGCTCCGTGTTCTGATGCTCCTGTCTGCCCTGGAGCCCGGCCAGAAGCTCTCTACTCAGAAGATTGCTGAGGGAGTGGACACCCCCTATAACCATGTGGCGAAGGCTGTGGCTTTCCTTGTGAACATGGGTTACCTGGATTCGACTCGTGGTCGTTCTGGTGGTGTCATGCTTTCGGATGCGGGTCGTTCTGTGACCGTCGGCATGGTTCTTCGGGCTACTGAGGGAGATATCCCCATGATTGAGTGCGAGGATGAGAACGGCCACTGCCCCCTCGATAAGTTCTGCCGACTGCGCAATGTGCTGGCGAAGGCGCGTGAGGCGTTCTACGCTTCGGTGGATTCGATTGTGATTAGCGAGTTGCCTGCCGGTGCGCGCCCCGCGGGTCCGGTGTTTGTGGAGCTGGGCTTTGCACCTCCGGAGGAAGCGCTGTCTGTGTGGTAAGTCTGCATGCTAAAAGGGATACGTGATACCTGTGGAGCTTCCCGGCGGGAGGCTCCACAGGGTTTTAAAGGGGAATTCTGTGACCACTACCGGGGTTGCTGGAGATTTTCTGTGATGACTTTCTATAGAGTTTTCGAAGGAAATCGGGGGTATACTGCCTCTATTTGAGGGGGCTGTTGGAGTCTGCATGAATCCTAAATTTGTGCAGGAAATACAAAATATTGCAAATCTACTTTTCAGATGCGGAAAATGTGACCATGTTCATTTTTGCACCGCATTGCATACTTTCCGCAGTAAATATATTTTGATGCCAGAATTTTTATGCACACTCCGGGGCTAGTCACGCGGCGAACTCAAAGATAGTGCTGAAAATATATAGTGTGATGCAGGGCTCTCTCTTTGAGTCAGGCTGAACCATAAGCCTCACCTAAACCCATCAACACCCCTTAGAGAGTGACCTGCACTCAGCGCAAACACCCTGCAAAATGCTACGGTAAGGGTGCTTTATAAACACTCCGTCACCAACTGAGCTGTCCGAGTGAACGCCCCCGCATCACATATATCAAGGGTGTCACCACAACGACCGCGGTGACCGTACAGGAAGAAGGCAAGACATGCTCTCCGAGAAGTCCCGCCCCATTATTGAGGCAACGCTACCCATCATTGCTGAGCGCATCAACGACATCACCCCCGACTTCTACCGTCGAATGTTCGCCGCTCGCCCCGACCTGATGGACGGCATGTTCTCCCGCTCCTCTCAGCTCGAAGGAACCCAACCCAAGGCACTGGCTGGCTCCATCGCTGTGTTCGCTTCCTATATCGTCCAGAACCCGGACTCCTACCCCGACGAGGTCCTCTCCCGCGTAGCACACAAGCACGCATCCCTGGGCCTGAAGGAAGAAGAATACCCCACCGTCTACAAGTATCTCTTCGAGGCAATCGCCGCTAACCTGGGCGACCTGGCTACCCCCGAAATTGTTGAGGCATGGACCGAGGTCTACTGGCTTATGGGCAACGCCCTCATCAAGCTGGAGAAGGGCCTGTATGCTTCTCAGGCAAACGATGTGATGTTCGCACCCTTCAAGCTCGTTGACCGCAAGGAGACTGGGGAGAACGTTGTCGTGCTGACCTTCGAACCTGCCGACAAGACCCCCATGACCGAGTCCAAGGGCGGGCAGTACATCTCCATCATCGTTCCCGCACGCGATGGCCTGCGCCAGGCACGCCAGTACACCCTGCTGCCCAGCGAAAAGAACCAGCGCCGCATTGGTGTGAAGCTCGACCCCAACGGTGAGATGACCTCTGTCCTGCACGAGCTCGAAGTTGGCGCTGTTGTCGAGATTTCCAACCCTTACGGTGACCTGACCCTAGAAGGCTTTGGCGACCCCCAGGCACCCCTGTACCTCTTCTCCGCAGGCATTGGCACCACCCCCATGCTCAGCTTCCTCTCCGAGCTGGCTGAGAAGGGCTCTGAGCGTCCCGTGACCGTAGTGCACGCAGACCGCCGCCTGGATACCTGGCCCCTGCGTGAAGAGCTTACCGAGCTCGTCGGTAAGCTGCCCAATGCACGCCTCGTATCCTTTATTGAGGGTGAAGACGGCGACTTCACCGGCCGTGTTGACGTCTCCAAGCTAGATGTTCCCGCCAACGCTAACGTTTACCTCTGTGGCCCGCTGCCCTTCATGCAGGGCGTACGCTCCGCGCTGGTAGAGGCAGGTGTCCCCGGCAAGAACATCAACTACGAAATCTTCGGCCCCGACCAGTGGATGCTCCACGATCAGGCACGCGAGGATTAAAAACTGAGCACACCGGATTACCGGTTAGCTTTCTTATGGCCGACTAGGTTCTTTCTCTGAGACAGAAGAACATGGCCGGATTGAGAATTCAAAACAAAAATCCCGCCCCGCAGAAATAATCTGCGGGGCGGGATTTTTAGTAGCTAGCTAGTGCTTAGCCCTGGCGAACCAAAGCCAGAACCTCGTCGCGGACGCGCTCCATGGTCGCAGCATCCGGTGCCTCAAGGTTCAGGCGCAGGAAAGGCTCAGTGTTTGAAGGACGCAGGTTGACCCACCAGCCTTCTTCAGTGTTAGTGAAGGTGGTGCCGTCGGAGTCCTCAATAACCACAGGAGCGTTAGCGTAGTGTGCACGCACGCGGTCCACAGCGGCAGCCTTGTCTTCCAGCTCGGAGTTAATCTCACCAGAGGCAACGTACGGGGAGTACTTCGCGCTAATCTCAGAGAGGGGCATGTCATTGCCACCCAGAGCAGCCAGCACGTGCATTGCAGCGAGCATGCCGGTGTCTGCGTTGAAGAAGTCCTTGAAGTAGTAATGAGCGGAGTGCTCGCCACCGAAAACGCCGTTCTCCTTGGCCATAACAGCCTTGATGAAGGAGTGTCCCACGCGGGTCTTCACGGAGCGGCCGCCCAGCTTCTCAACCAGCTCAGGAACAGCCTTCGAGGTAATCAGGTTGTAGATGATGACGGGCTCTTCGTTGCCCTCTGCCTTCGCACGAGCAATCTCGCGCTCAGCAACCAGAGCAGTCACAGCCGAAGGAGTGACGGGCTCACCCTTCTCATCGATAACGAAGCAACGGTCAGCGTCACCGTCAAATGCCAGACCAATGTCAGCACCGTGCTCAACAACAGCCTTCTGCAGGTCAACCAGATTAGCCGGCTCCAGCGGGTTAGCCGGATGGTTCGGGAAGGTGCCGTCCAGCTCGAAGTACAGCGGAACGATTTCCAGAGGCAGGCCCGGCAGGATGGTGTTACCCAGAACAGCGGGAGTGGTCATACCACCCATGCCGTTACCGGCGTCAACAACAACCTTCAAGGGGCGGATGGAGGACAGGTCCACCAGTTTGCGCAGGTAATCTGCGTAAGGCTTGAGAACATCCTTCTCAGAAACGGTGCCGACCTTCTCAGCCGGAGGAATCTCGCCCGAATCCAGGTACTTCTGAGCCAGGTCACGAATGTCGAACAGGCCGGACTCGGAAGACAGCGGAACAGCGCCAGCCTTAGCCATCTTCATGCCGTTGTACTCTGCGGGGTTGTGGCTAGCGGTGAAGGTAACACCGGCAGCGTTCTCAACGCCACATGCGAAGTACAGAACGTCAGTGGAGATCAGACCAATCTTCTCAACATTTGCACCGCGAGCGGTTGCACCCTGGGCGAATGCATCCATGAATTCAGGGGAGGAGGGGCGCATGTCGCCGCCGACCAGGATAGTCTGGCCCTCCAGGCCCAGAACGTCTACGAAAGCCGCGCCAGTAGCGCGAACAGTCTCTGCGGTAATGGTTTCACCGACAATGCCACGCACGTCGTACGCTTTGAATGAGTCATGTAGATTAATAGTAGTCACGCCTTTTATTCTAGCGGTAAAGAAATACAACTAGCCTCTATAATGGGCTGGTAAAACCTTATAAATTCCGCTGAATGTATGGGTTTTTTATCACGTCGTTTGCTTCAAACAACTCACGTCGAGAGGTATTTTCCCCCATGGGTGAGATTTTTTCCCTAAAAAACCAGATTCAGAATTATGCGTGGGGTTCCCGCGAAATTCTCGGACGCATGCGCGGGGTACCCGTGCCCACCGAGCAGCCCGAGGCTGAGGTGTGGGTTGGTGCGCATCCGGCTGCTCCCTCCCGCGCAACCGTTGACGGCACCGAGTCCCCGCTCAACGAGCTGATTCAGGCTGAGCCCTCTCGATTCCTGCGCCCGGATCGTACCTCCGACTGGTTCCCTTTCCTCTTTAAGATCCTTGCGATTGATGCACCCCTGTCGATTCAGGTGCACCCCACCCCTGAGCAGGCTATTGCCGGCTTCGAGGATGAGCAGGCACGTGGTATCGCCATTGACGCTCCGCACCGTAACTACAAGGATCGCTACTCCAAGCCTGAAACCGTCATCGCGCTGACACCGATGCGTGTGCTCACCGGCGTGCGTACCTCAGCGCAGGTGGCAGAGCTTGCCGAGGCGTTCAAGGCTGGCTGGCTGGCAGAGCGCGTGGAGCTTACCCCCAAGCAACTGCTAACCGAGATTATTCGCATGCCCGAAGAGACCGCCACCGCGGCTGTTGAGCAGCTTGTCGAGGCGGCAGCACAGCTGGCCGACTCCGAAAACGTTGCTATTGCTGACGCCGCTGAGCTCGTGCAGATCGTTGCCGGCAAGTACCCCGGCGACCGCGGTCTGCTCGTAGCATTCGTCATGAACCTGGTTCGCCTGGCACCGGGTGAATCCGCTTTTACCCCCGATGGTCAGGTGCACGCTTATGTTTCCGGTACCGCTATTGAGCTGATGAACCCCTCCGATAACGTGATGCGTGCGGGTCTGACCGCAAAGCACATCGATACTGAGGAGCTCATTAAGGTTCTTGGCGAGAGCCAGGATGCCCCCGTCATCCAGAGCCCCACCCCCGAGAATGCACCCGTTGGCACCTACGCCATGTGGGATGAGCGCATGAGCGTGACCCGCATCCGCGTTGAAGAGGGCAAACGGCAGGAATACACCTTCGAGGGTATTAGCGCCGCACTGAGCGTATCTGGCGAAATCACCATTCACGCAGCAGACGGCAACGGCACTGAGGAATTCGTACTGGGTGCTACCGAGTCGGTGCTGCACGTGGGTGAGCCCTCGGTGGCAACCCTGAGCGGTAGTGGTGAGCTGTACATCGCTTCTTACGTCTAGGTCTTACCTCTAGACGTTATGTCTGGGAGATGTCTCTAGACACTCAAGTCCAGACAGATAAATGGAGCATTCAAAAGAGATTGCTCCGCTAATGACGCTTATAAAGAATCCACGTTCTTTCTTACCTTTGAATAAGGTGAGGGGACGTGGATTTTTTATTCCCCCGATGCTCGGGGGGGGGGGGAGGGCTTTTTGTGTTGACCCTACAGAATGTGTTCTAAGTAACCTATAATTGGTCTTATAAATATGCGTTTACCTGTGCTTTTATGCACCTCTTCCTCAGGTACGCAGCCCCAAACCGCTAGGAGAACACCGTGAAGATCATCCTCACCGTCACAGGTATCGACCACGAAGGCATTATTGCCGCCGTGACCGCAACCCTCGCCGAGCGTAAGGTCAACGTCCTCGACGTCTCCCAGACCATCATGGGCGAATACTTCACTATGATTATGCACTGCTCCTTCGACGAAGCGCAGCAGAACCTCATTGACTTGCAGGAAGCCATGATTGGTGTCGAGCACGAACAGAAGGTGCAGATTCGCATCCAGGCAGAATCCATCTTCAAGGCAATGCACACCATCTAGGGCTCCACTTATGCGCAACACCAACATTTTAGAAACCCTCCGAATGATCGAGGAGCAGAAGCTCGACATTCGCACCGTCACTATGGGTATCTCCCTGCTCGACTGCGCCGACTCTGACGGTGAGGTAGCCCGCCGCAAAATCTACGACAAAATCACCAGCTGCGCTGCAAACCTCGTCAGCGTCTGCGAAGGTATCGAAACTGAGCTCGGCATCCCGATTGTCAACAAGCGTATCGCCGTCACCCCCATCGCACTGGTGGCAGGCGCCTCCAGTGACGAGGACTACGTAGAATTCGCCCGCACCCTTGACGCAGCAGCCAAAGCAGTCGGAGTGAACTTCGTCGGTGGCTTCAGTGCCCTCGTCGACAAAGGCATGACCCTCGCTGACGAGAAGCTGATTCGCTCCATCCCGCGAGCGCTCGCAGAAACCGACGTGGTCTGCTCCTCCGTAGACATCGGATCCTCCCGCGCTGGCATTAACATGAGCGCAGTCAAGCTCATGGGCGAAACCATCCGAGCCACCGCAGACCTGACCGAGGATGCACACGGCTTCGGCTGCGCCAAGCTCGTCGTCTTCGCGAATGCCGTCAGCGACAACCCCTTCATGGCGGGTGCATTCCACGGTGTGCAGGAGGCAGACACCACCATCTCCGTGGGTGTCTCCGGTCCCGGCGTGGTACACCGCGCCCTGCAGAGGGTCCGGGGCGAATCCTTCGACACCTGCGCCGAAGAAATCAAGAAGGCAGCTTTCAAGATTACCCGCGTCGGTCAGCTGGTTGGTACCCTCGCTTCCGAGCGTCTGGGCGTACCCTTCAACATTATTGACCTCTCCCTGGCACCCACCGCAGAGATTGGCGACTCGGTCGCGCACATCCTCGAAGAGATGGGTCTGGAAACCGTCGGTACCCACGGCACTGTTGCGGCACTTGCGCTGCTCAACGACGCGGTGAAGAAGGGCGGCCTCATGGCGTGCTCAAATGTTGGTGGTCTCTCCGGCTCCTTCATCCCGATTTCTGAGGATATCGGCATGATTGAATCCGCAGCCACTGGATATATCACTCTGGACAAGCTTGAAGCAATGACTGCCATATGCTCCGTCGGTCTGGACATGGTCGCGGTCCCCGGAGATACTCCCGCTGCTACCCTCGCCGCAATGATTGCCGACGAGGCAGCAATCGGCGTGATGAACCACAAGACCACCGCGGTCCGCGTCATCCCGGCGGTCGGCCTGGGCGTAGGCGACATGATTGAATTCGGTGGCCTGCTCGGTCGCGCACCCGTCATGCCCACCCACACCCCCAGCGCGGAGGCGTTCATCGCCCGCTGCGGTCGTATTCCGTCGCCGGTTCACGGTTTCCGCAACTAAGCTCGGTTCCGTAACGAAGCTCTAGGGGCGCTGAGAACCAATAGAAAAGGGGAGACACCGAAGATCATCTCTTCGGTACCTCCCCTGTGTGCTGTATAAGCTACCAAGAAGCTACTAATACACGAAACGGCTCATCAACGCCTCAAGCGCCAGACGCGCATTCGCGTTCGTCCGCAGGCGACGCAGAGTCAGCTCGACCGCCTGCACATCCTCCAGCAGCTGCTGGGCGGAACGGCGGGTGCAGAACGCCTCCAGAGGTTCACGCAAATGCTCATTGACCAGCGGAGCCTGAGCCGACAGAGCCACCGTCAATGCATCACGCAGAACCGTCTGAACCTGCGCCACGGAACGCAACAGCGTATCAGATGAAACACGCTTAGCGCGGCGCTTCTGCTCCTCCTCCAGACGGCGAACCTGCGCTCGCAAAGACGGAGAAACACGCTCACCCTCGCGAATACCCAGCAGCGCCAGAAGCTCCTGGCGTTCCTTCTCATCCTTGAGAGCGGAGACAGCCTGTGCGTCCTGGTCAGCAAGGTCGGTGAGCTTCTCTGCTGCGTTGAAAGCTGAAGAAATAGAACGAACATTCAGAATCAGGGAGGTAATCAACTCCCGATGAGCCATAGCCTGCTCATCGGTCGCCAAACGGTACCCCTCCTGCGCATCGCCCAGAGCCAGACGCGCCGCACGCTGCGCCAAAGGATCAGCTACACCGTGTGTAAGCAGATACTCGTGCACCTGTGCATCGGTAGGAACCGGCAACTGCACTGGGCGGCAACGCGAACGAATCGTTACCAGCACATCGGTGGGGGAGGGTGCCGTCAACAACCAAATCGTATGCGGTGGTGGCTCCTCAATCGCCTTCAACAATACATTGGAGGTACGCTCCGGCATGCGCTCGGTGTCTTCGACCAGAATCACGCGCCAGCGACCCACGGCCGGGCGGTCCTGAGCCTTCATGACCAGCTCGCGTGCCTCATCAATGCTGATGTGCGTCGCCTCGGTACTAAAGTGCGTAAAAGCTGTGTGCGAACCGTTCATGACGGTTACGCAGCCCTTGCACTGACCGCATCCGCGGTTCTGGGGGTCGGGCTGTTCACACAGCAGTGCGGCAGCGAAAATTTTTGCTGCCTCACGGTGGGGCGCACCGGTTGCACCTGTGAAAAGCCAAGAGTGCGTGGGGCGGTCGGCAGCGGCATCCGTGCGTAGCTGCTGGAGCTTATCTGAAGGAATCAGCAGGGTATCCCAGAGACTCATGAGTCCTCCTGACCGGTGCAGACCAGTTCGCGGGTGGCAAGCAGAGGCTCAATCACCTTAAGCACGCGCGCGTGTACTTGCTCAATCGTGCCCACACCATCAATGATGCGGTGCGAACCGTTAGTGTCCTCGCGTGCGATCTGCTCGAATGCACCGTGAATGCGTGCCTTGAACGCCGCGCCTTCAGCCTCAATACGGTCGACGGTGCCGCGCTGGTCCATGCGCTCCTGCTCGGCGCTCAGCGGCACACTCAGCAATAGGGTCGCGTCGGGAACCAAGTCGGCGGTGGCCCAGCGGCTCAAATCGACGATGGTTTCAATACCCAAATCACGGCCGACCCCCTGGTACGCAGCGGAGGAATCAATATAACGGTCACTGAGCACGATGGCGCCCTCAGCGAGTGCGGGGCGAATCAGCTGGGAGGCGTGATCCGCGCGGGACGCTGCAAAAATCAGCGCCTCGGCGCGGTCGTCAATGGTGCCCTGACCTGCTTCCAGGACGAGGGCGCGAAGCTTCTCGCCAATCTCGGTGCCACCGGGTTCGCGGGTGGTGATGACACGGTATCCGCGGGCACTGAGCGCTTCATTCAGCAGGGTGAGTTGGGTGGTTTTGCCGGCGCCGTCGCCTCCTTCGACCACGATAAAAAGCCCGCGGCGACCGGTCGGGTCAGCGGGAAGATTCTGTGCATCGGGGGTGTAGCTGAGAGTATCCATCACCCTTAAGGGTACCGGGTCTCTTAGCGGCACCGGTGCGGTTTTGGTGATACATCCGCGTGGGATTGAGCGCGCATAAAGGTAAAAAAACATGTAAATCCTGTGTGCCGTCACCTGCGCAGGTGTGCGTTCTGGGCGCGGGTGTGCCAGGCTTAAGGACATGAGTGCAGATAACCACGACATGAATTACTCCGCAGAGACCTTTGTCGTCTCTGGCGGCCGCCCGGCACACGAGCATGATGCGCCGGTGAACCCTCCGATCGTTCTTTCTTCCACCTACCGCGGTGTGGATGCTGTCAATATTGAGCAGGACCGAGTGTACGCCCGCTTCTCGAACCCCACCTGGGAGGGTATGGAAGAGGTTGTGGCGAAGCTGGAGAACGCTACCCAGCCTGGTCTGCTGTTCCCCTCCGGTATGGCTGCTGTCGCTGCTGTCATCGACCTGGTGCCGGTTGGTTCCATTGTGCTGATTCCTAAGCACGCATACATGGCGTCTGTAACCATATGTAAGGATTTGGAACGCCGCGGCATCATTGAGCTCGTCCGCGTGGACATTGAAGACACCGAGAGCGTTATCGCTACGATGGAGGATGCCGCATCCCGCACCGGCGTCACCCCGGAGAACGTGAACTACTCGGAGCCGAAGGTCCTGGCGTGGCTGGAGAGCCCCACGAACCCGATGCTTGAGGTGGCTGATCTGCCTGCCCTGCTTTCTGCCGCTCGCCGCTTGGGCATTGTGACCGCGGTGGATAACACCTTCGCAACCCCGATTCTGCAACGTCCCCTGGATTTTGGCGCAGACGTAGTGGTTCACTCTGCGACGAAGTTTCTTGCGGGCCACTCCGATGTTCTGCTGGGTATGGCTCTGACCTCGAATAAGGAGCTGTATAAGGCGATGCGTCACCACCGTATCACCAATGGCGCAATCCCCGGTCCGGTGGAGGCGTGGCTTGGCCTGCGCGGTCTGCGCACCTTGGCACTGCGCGTGGAACGTGCTGTAGAGAACGCGCAGGTTCTTGCAGAGCGTCTGAGCCAGCACCCCTTCGTGGCTGAGGTGCGTTACCCGGGTCTGGAGAGCGACCGAGGTCATGAGATTGCGAAGAAGCAGATGGACGGTTTCGGCGCGATTCTGTGCGTTACTCTTGATACGGACGCTGCTGGTGCCCGTAACGTTGTGGAGGCGCTGAAGCTGTGGACTCCGGCAACTTCCCTGGGCGGTGTGGAGTCTCTGGTAGAGCGTCGTCGTCGCCACGGTAACGAGCCGGATTCGATTCCGGAGTCTCTGCTGCGCCTGTCGGTGGGTATTGAGAACGTGGATGACCTTTACAATGACTTGGTTGAGGCCTTTAAGGTCGTCCGCTAAGCGCTTTGCTAGGGTTGTCTAGAGAAGCTGCTGATTCTAAGGAATACTATGTCTCCTATTCTGCTGGTCTGGTATGTGACCACTTTTGTTGATACGCTGCTGGCTATCGCTGGTGCTGCGGTTGGTCTGCTGGCTTTTATGCGTGCCTGGGCGTCTCCGGCAAATGCGTACGATTTTGCCGGTAAGCGTCCGAAGAACACGTGGTTGGCTTTGACCGGTGGTTCTGCTGCGGTTTCGCTGTTTAGCGTTTTTGCTGCGGTGACTGGCGGCGGTAATACTGTGCTGATTCTTCAGTTGGTTGCGGCTGTGATTAGCTGCGTGTTTCTTGCTGGTGTGTGGCCTTCGGTTGGTCGCCGCCGTTTCTAGCATTAGCTTGTGCGCTCGCTTTGAGCGATAGACGGTGAAGCCTCGTGCGCTGTCTGACGGGTTTGTCCTGATCGGGTGGTGTGCGGGGCTTTGTCCTTTTCTAGTGGGGTTCTTGAGTCTTCTGTTCTGGTAAGGAAGACCCTTATAAATTTTTGGGAGAATGCATACTTTCTAAGCCTTGAGGCATGACAAACCAGCGGGTAAATGAAAAAATAGAGGTATGACTTACAAACTAGTACTCCTGCGCCACGGCCAGTCCGAGTGGAACGAGAAGAACCTGTTCACCGGCTGGGTGGACGTTAACCTGACCGATAAGGGCCGTGCTGAGGCTAAGCGCGGCGGCGAGTTGCTGGCAGAGCGCAACATCCTCCCCGATGTTGTTCACACCTCCCTGCAGCGTCGTGCAATCAACACCGCAAACCTTGCCCTGGATGCGGCAGACCGTCTGTGGATTCCCGTCAAGCGCTCCTGGCGCCTGAACGAGCGTCACTACGGTGCTCTGCAGGGTAAGAACAAGTCCGAGATTCGCGAGGAATACGGCGACGAGAAGTTCATGACCTGGCGTCGTTCCTACGACGTTCCGCCGCCCCCGCTGGATGATAACGACCCCTACTCGCAGGCGCACGACCCCCGCTACGCGGATGTTGAGAACGCTCCCCGCACCGAGTGCCTGAAGGACGTTCTGGGCCGTATGCTTCCCTACTGGGAGTCGGACATCAAGCCCGACCTCGCAGCAGGTAAGACCGTTCTGGTTGCTGCACACGGTAACTCTCTGCGTTCGCTGGTCAAGCACCTAGAGAGTATTTCCGATGAGGACATCGCGGGCCTGAACATCCCCACCGGTATTCCGCTGTACTACGAGCTGGATGAGAACTTCAAGCCCGTCAAGGCTGGCGAGTACCTGGACCCGGAGGCTGCTAAGGACGCTATTGCTGCCGTAGCAAACCAGGGTAAGTAATATCTCCGGCAGGATTGCACCCCTGTCATTGTGATGAGCCGTCCACCGTTGAGGTGGGCGGCTCATTGCGCTCTCTGTAAGGTTTCTGCACGGGGAGTCCGCCTGAGAAGGGGGGCGTCCGCTCAAGTGCTGGGTATCGGCCACATTTATACTTATGGGGTACCCGAATGGAAGGGAAGTACATGGATGCCGGTCTGATCGCCTTTATTTCGGGCATGATAGGTCTGCTGGTGGGCGTCCTGAGCATGAATGCGGTGGCGCGTAGCGAGCGGGAGCAGGAGCGTAGCTTGGTGTCGGTGCCGGCGCTGCGTGATGGTGCCGCTCAGGTGCTTGCTGTGATTGGTCGTGCTTACCTGGTGATTGATGAGGTGGGCGGCGTGATCCAGGCTTCTCCGGGTGCGTATGCGATGGGTCTGGTGCGTGGTCATACGGTAGCCTCTGATGAGCTGGCGGAGATGATTCGCACGGTGCGTCATCGCGGTATTTTTGTTGAGCGTACTTTTGAGATTGACCGCGGTGAGGGTGAGGCGCTGGTCTTGGACGTGCGTGTTGCTTCGCTGGGGGACGAGTACATTCTGGTGCTCGCAGATGACCGCACTGAAATTTCTCGTGTTCAGCGTATGCGTAATGATTTTGTGGCGAATGTGTCGCATGAGTTGAAGACTCCGGTGGGCGCGGTGAGTCTGTTGGCTGAGGCTATTGAGCAAGCGAGCGATGACCCGGAGGCGATTGAGTATTTTGTGGGTCGTTTGCATAAGGAGACTCTTCGCCTGTCTGCGCTGGTGCGTGACATTATTGAGCTTTCGCGTCTGCAGTCGACTGATGTGATTGCGCGTGGTGGTCCGGTGTCGGTGTTTTCTTTGGTGGCTGATGCGGTGGATCGTTCGAATATTGTGGCGGAGGAGAAGGATATTCAGATTTCTACCCGCATCGAGGAGCTCCCCGAGGTGTATGGTGACGCCGAGCTACTGGGTATTGCTGTGCAGAACGTGGTGGAGAATGCGGTGCGTTATTCCCCGGAGCATACGAAGGTTGATATTTGGGTCCACCGTGTAGCTGATCAGCTACTGGTTGAGGTTACTGATCAGGGTGTGGGTATTCCGGAGGATGAGCAGAAACGTATTTTTGAGCGTTTTTATCGGGTTGATCCGGCTCGTTCGCGTCAGACGGGCGGTACTGGTTTGGGCTTGAGCATTGTGAAGCATGTGATGACTCAGCACGGTGGTAGCGTGACGGTTCGGTCGATGCCGCAGGAGGGCTCGACGTTTACGTTGGCGTTGCCGCTGAATGAGCCTCCGGTCGAAGTGTAGTGTTAGCGCTATAGGTTTTATGGAATCGAAGGAAGTTATTGATGTCTAAAATTCTGATTGTTGAGGACGAAGAGGCCCTCTCGGATCCCCTTGCGTTTTTACTGGGTCGTGAGGGTTTCCAGACGATTGTTGTTGACAGCGGTCTGGACGCTCTGCCGGTGTTTGACCGCGAGGGTGCAGATTTGGTGCTGCTGGATGTGATGCTCCCGGGCATGTCCGGTATGGAGGTGTGCCGCAAGCTACGTGAGGTGTCTTCGGTCCCGATTATTATGCTGACCGCTAAGGATTCTGAGCTAGATAAGGTTCTGGGTTTGGAACTGGGCGCTGATGATTATGTGACCAAGCCGTATTCTGCGCGTGAGTTGATTGCTCGTATCCGCGCGGTGTTGCGTCGTCGTTCGGCGGAGACTGATTCTACTATTGAGCCGGTGTTGCAGGGCGGCCCGGTGCGTATGGACATTGATCGCCATGTGGTGACGGTTAATGGTGAAGAGATTTCTATGCCGCTGAAGGAGTTTGAGCTCCTGGAGATTCTGCTGCGCAATGTGGGTCGTGTGATGACTCGTGGCCAGCTGATTGAGCGCGTGTGGGGGGCTGACTATGTGGGTGATACGAAGACTCTGGATGTGCATATTAAGCGTCTGCGTTCGAAGATTGAGCCGGATTCTTCTGCCCCGCAGTATGTGGTGACGGTTCGCGGATTGGGCTATAAGTTCGAGGTGTAGGCGGGCTTGAGAATGATGACTTCTGCTTCTGCGGCGAATACTGCTGTGATTGTTTTGGCGGCTGGTTCGGGTACTCGCCTGGGTGAGCCGATTCCGAAGGCCGCTGTGCGTGTGCATGGTCGTACTTTGCTGGATTATGCGTTGGAGGGTGCGCTCGCTTCGGGTGTTGCTGAGCATGTGGTGGTGGCTGTTCCTGCTGATTGTTCGGCGAGTTGCCCGGAGCTTTTGGAGGATGCCCGCCGTGCCGGTGCGTTGATTACTGCCGGTGGTGATACACGTACTGCTTCGGTGGTTGCGGCGTTGGATGCTTTGAAGGATGCGCAGGTTCCAGTGGATTATGTGCTGATTCATGATTGCGCTCGTGCTTTTACTCCGCCGCAGGTGTATCACCGCGTGTTTGAGGGTTTAGGTTCTGAGAGCCCGCAGGGTGTTGTGCGTGCGGTGATTCCTGTGTTGCCGGTGGTGGATACGGTGAAGACTGTGGATTCTGCTGGTTTGGTGACGGGTACTCCTTCGCGTGCGCAGATGCGTGCGGTGCAGACTCCTCAGGGTTTTGAGGTGGCTGCCCTGTTGGCGGTGCATGAGCGTAGCCGTTCCCTGCCTGCTGAGGAGGCTGAGCTGCTCACTGATGATGCAATGGCGATGGAAGCGGCGGGCGAGCCGGTGTTGACGGTTGCCGGTGATGCGAATGCGTTTAAGGTGACGACTCCGATGGATTTGCGGATTGCTCGCGCGCTGTTTGGTGATTCTACTGCCTAAGCCTGCCTCCTAACGCCTCTTGTGCTGAGGCGCTGCTACTGAGAAGATTTTTGATCGATTGAAGGGTCCTATGATGACTGTTATTCCTCGTGTTGGTACCGGTGTTGATGTCCACGCTTTTGGTGAGGAGGGCACTCCTCTGTACATTGCTGGTCTGCATTGGCCCGGTGAGCGTGGTTTGAGCGGCCATTCTGATGGTGATGTGGTGGCCCATGCTGCCGCGGATGCTCTTTTTGCCGCCTCCGGCACAGGGGATTTGGGCTCTAATTTCGGTGTGGACCGCCCGGATATGAAGGGTGCTTCGGGTGTTCGTATTCTTTATGAGGCTGCGGCGATTGTGCGTGCTGCTGGTTTTGAGATTGGTAATGTGAGCGTTCAGCTGGTGGGTAACCGCCCGAAGTTCTCTCTGCGCCGTGATGAGGCGAACCGCGTGCTGAGCGAGGCGGTGGGTGCTTCGGTGACGGTGATTGCAACGACTACTGACGGTTTGGGTTTGACTGGCCGCGGCGAGGGTGTGGCTGCTATTGCGACGGCGCTGGTGTTCGAGCGTCCTTAGGTGTCTGGTCGGCTTGACCTATTCCGTAACTTACCGTCCCGGTGTCTGAACCGACCCCGTAGAATGAAAGTGTGACTATGCGTTTTTATGATTCAGCTTCCGCGACTATTCGCGAGTTTGAGCCCGTCGTGCCCGGTGAGGCGCGTATCTATTATTGTGGTGCTACGGTACAGGGTGAACCACATCTGGGCCATATCCGTTCGGCGTTGGTTTTTGACCAGTTGAGCCGTTGGATGTGTTACCGCGGTCTGAAGGTGACGACGGTCCGCAATGTCACTGATATTGATGACAAGATCTTGGCGAAGTCTGCTGATTCTATGGAGCCCGGTTTTGAGGGTGAGTTCCCGAATGAGCAGTGGTGGGCGCTCGCGTATCGTTTTGAGAAGGTTTTTGCTCAGGCGTATGCGGCGCTGGGTATTGATCCGCCGACGTATGAGCCGCGTGCGACCGGTCATATTCCGGAGATGTTTTCTCTGATTCAGCGTCTGATTGATCGTGGCCACGCGTATCCTGCGCTGGATGATTCTGGTGATGTGTATTTTGATGTGCGTTCCTGGGATAAGTATGGTGCGCTGACTAATCAGAGCATTGATGATATGCAGGATTCGGTAGATGCTGATCCGCGCGGTAAGCGTGACCCCCGCGATTTTGCCCTGTGGAAGGGTTATAAAGAGGGCGAGCCTCTGACTGCTTCGTGGGAGTCTCCGTGGGGTCGCGGCCGTCCGGGCTGGCACCTGGAGTGCTCGGCTATGTCTGGTAAGTATTTGGGTTCGCGTTTCGATATTCACGGCGGCGGTTTGGATTTGCGTTTCCCGCACCATGAGAATGAGCTGGCGCAGTCGACCGCTGCCGGTGATGATTTCGCGAACTTCTGGATGCATAACGGCATGGTCACCTATGAGGGTGAGAAGATGTCGAAGTCTATCGGTAATACGATTTCGCCGGCGCAGATGCTGCAGATGGCTCGTCCGCTGGTGGTTCGTTACTATCTCGGTAGTGCGCATTATCGTTCGATTCTTGACTACCGTCCATCGTCTCTGCAGGAGGCGGCAACTGCTATTGAGCGTGTTGAGGCATTCCTTGCCGCTACTCAGGATGTGCTGAAGCCGGGCCGTGAGGTTCCGCAGGCTTTTGCTGAGGCTATGGATGATGACGTGAATATTCCGCGTGCTTTGGCGGTTTTGCATGAGCAGACTCGTGCGGGTAATGCGGCGCTTGCTGCCGGTGAGGATGCTTCGGAGGCGGCTAATGCTGTGATGGCTATGGCTGAGGTTCTGGGTTTGGCGCAGCTGATGAGCTTTAATGCTGAGGGCACTTCGAGTGCTGAGCATGAGGCTCTGGATGCGCTGATTCAGGCTGTGTTGGCGGAGCGTGCTGATGCTCGTGCTCAGAAGGATTGGGCGAAGGCTGATGCGATGCGTGATCTGTTGGCGTCTGCTGGTGTGCAGGTGAAGGATAGCGCGAATGGTTCGAGCTGGAGCGTTGGCTAGAGGGTGATGTGCCCCGCGTTTGTGCGTAAGGCTTAGGTCGCGCGGGTTTCTCTCGCGTAGACTCGTATTCATTACTTTGACGAAGGAAGAGAAGAATGGCTAAGGCAGGTTCGCGCCCGGGCGCTACCACCAAGAAGAAGGGTGCTACTAAGGGCACTGGCGGTCACGGTCGTAAGGCGCTTGAGGGTAAGGGTCCTACTCCGAAGGCTGAGGACCGCGTTTATCACAAGGCGCATAAGATGAAGCGTGCCGCTGAGCGTCGTGCTGCTACCGGTACGAACCGTAAGTTCCAGACTCGTCTGGGTGGTAAGCGTGCTAGCGATGAGCTGGTGACTGGTCGTAATGCGGTGCTTGAGGCTCTGCGTACTGAGATTCCCTCGAAGCACTTGTACATCATGAGCCGTGTTGAAGTTGATGACCGCGTTCGCGAGATCATGACTATTGCGAATAAGCGCAATATTCCGATGCTGGAGATTCCGCGTAGCGAGCTGGATCGTTTGACTGATGGTTCTGTACATCAGGGTGTTGCGATGCAGATTCCGCCGTATAAGTACCCGGATGCGACTGACCTGGTGCTGGATACTATGGAGCGTTGGCACTCGGGTAAGCTGTCGACTCCGCCGCTGTTTGTTGCTTTGGACGGTATTACTGATCCGCGTAACCTGGGCGCGATTATTCGTAGCGTGTCCGCGTTTAGCGGTGATGGTGTGATTATTCCTGAGCGTCGTTCGGCTGCTGTGACTGCTGGTGCGTGGAAGACTAGTGCTGGTGCAGCTGCTCGTGTTCCTGTTGCGATGGCGACTAATCTGACTCGCGTGATTCAGCAGGCTAAGGAGCAGGGTATTTTCGTGATTGGTCTGGATGGCGGTGGTGATATTGAGTTGCCGGCTCTGGAGCTTGCGAATGAGCCGCTGTGCGTGGTGGTTGGTTCTGAGGGTAAGGGCCTGTCCCGCCTGGTGACTGAGAACTGCGATCAGATTGTGTCGATTCCGATTGATTCTGCGATGGAGTCTTTGAACGCGGCGATGGCTGTGGGCATTACTCTGTACGACGTTTCTCGTCGTCGCGCTACCGTGAACTAGAGTTTTGAAGCTAGCGAGCTGCAGGCTTGTAGCTTGAGTGAGGAGGGCGTCCCCGTGAGGGGGTGCCCTCCTTTTCTGTCTTTTCTGCGCTCTCCCCATATATATGGGCTCATATATTCATATATAGGGAGGCTGCAGAACGGGGAAACGGGGAATCGTAGCGGTAGAGAAATACAGGTAATCCAGAGATTCCAGAGATGGGGGGGCTCCTCTTCTTGAGGCTGAGGGGCTCTGTCGCCCTTCTATATGGGCTCTTTAGGGAGCTTCTGCAGGTTTTTTGGGTTCTTTTGAAGGTTTTTAAACTTTTTTCGAAGAACTTTTGAGGAGCTTATCCTTTCCTGACTAGGGGTTCTAGTGTCATGTTTGGGTCAGGATGGACCTAAACCCCCGTGTTTGTGGTCTACTTCACCCTTTTTGAGGTTGCATGGGTGTTTAGGCGTCTGTATAGTTGTATGAGTCGCCGCGGCGAGGAGGAGAAAACGAAGAACTTCTTCGGTGTTTCTCCTAGTCGGAAGCGGTTGAATGACTTTCAATTGTATAGTGTTTTGGTTTCTTGCTTAGAAGATTCTCAGGTTGCTTTGTTGGTGATGGTGGAAGAGTTTAGGAA
>NZ_JAPWAL010000008.1:0-76589 GCF_041432905.1 Rothia sp. 27098_8_161
GCGGCACGTGCGGCGTTGATGGAGCTTTCGTGGTGCAGCATATCGCAGTTTTCGCGCATGAAGCGCATCCACTTGCGGGTCAGGCCTCAAGCTGCTGAGCGCTCAAAGAACCGGAGGCGATGCTCGCCTCATCGGTGGCGGCGCTGGTGGAGATGTGTTGATGCCAGAGCTCATACACTTCGTTGGTGTAGCTGGCGTGTAGAGCCTGGGCAGACTTATGCGCCTGCCGAAGTTGAATATTCCATGGTCTAATGGGCCTAAACCCACATGTTCAGAGGTGCGTTTCTAGCGGGTGCCTGGTCTCCGTATGCGAGGCGAAAGAATAGTTAAATGCAATAAAACCCAAAGTTGGCGGCTTTTAGAAAATACCCCAGAAAATAGAAAACTAACATACAGAGGCACAGAAGACGGGGCGGTACCGTCAATCGGTACCGCCCCGTCTTCAACGCTCAAACAGCGTCATAAATTTAAACGAAGAACGCTTAAAATTTGGCAAAATTACTCAGCTGCTTCTTCCACAACGAGCACAACATCGCGAACCTCCAGCTCACTCTCAGCTGCCACCAGGGACAGCTCACGAGCGTTACCGGCAGCCTTCAAGTCAGCCATGCCAGCGGCAATGCGATCCAGCTGAGCCTGCGGAGCCGCAATAGTTGCGGACTCCACCTCGGTGCGCTGCTTAACCTTCGCGTCGCTCTTAGCCTTACGCAGGCCACCCAGAGCCTCGGCAACATCCGGCAGGATCTGCTTCAGCGACTCAATCTGAGCCGGGTCAGCATCCGCCAGGACCCACTGGGCAGAAATGCCGGCAGTCGGGTTCTGTGCAGAGTACTCAGCCAGCAGGGTACCTTCCAGAATGGGCAGTGCCTGCGGCCACTCGGCGCGGTGCACGCTACCTGCACGCCACCAGGACCAAATCTCTTCGGTCACGAACGGCAGGAAGGGCGCGAACAAGCGCAGCAGAGCATCCAGGGTGGTTGCCAGCGCAGCCAGAACAGAAGCCTGCTCCTCCTCGCCGCGAGCACCGTACGCACGGTCCTTAATTAGCTCAACGAAGTCGTCGGTGAAGGACCAGAAGAAGCTCTCGCAAATCTGCAGGGCACGAGCGTACTCATACTTCTCGAATGCGGCGGTTGCTTCCTCAATCAGGTACGCCAAGCGAGCCAGCAGGGAACGGTCCAGAGCGTTGATCAGCACACGCCCCTGGGCCTGAGAAGTAATCACGGACTTCTCGGTAGCGCCCAGGTTCAGCACGAACTTGGATGCGTTCAGCAGCTTGATGGCAAGGCGGCGGCCAATCTTCATCTGGCCTTCGTCGTAGGCGGTATCAGCACCCAGGCGAGCGGAAGCAGCCCAGTAGCGCACAGCGTCCGAACCGTACTTCTCCAGAACCTCGTTGGGGACCACAACGTTGCCCTTAGACTTGGACATCTTCTTGCGGTCCGGGTCGAGAATCCAGCCGGAAAGCGCAGTGTTGTACCAGGGCACGGAGGAAGCCAGGGTCTCCGCGCGGACAGCGGTGGAGAACAGCCAGGTACGGATAATGTCGTGACCCTGCGGGCGCAGATCCATGGGGAAGGTCTTCGCGTGCAGGTCCGGGTTCACGCCCCAGCCGGTCGCAATCTGCGGGGTCAGGGAGGAGGTAGCCCAGGTGTCCAGAACGTCCGGGTCAGCGATGAAGCCGCCCGCTACGCCGCGCTGATTCTCGGTGTAACCGGGAGCAGCCTGAGATGCGGGGTCAACCGGCAGCATCTCTTCGGTCGGCAGAATCGGGTTCTCGTAGTCCGGCTCGCCCTCAGCGTCCAGCGGGTACCAGACGGGGAAGGGAACGCCGAAGAAACGCTGGCGAGAAATCAGCCAGTCGCCGTTCAGACCCTCAACCCAGTTCTCGTAGCGGCTACGCATGAAGGAGGGGAACCAGTTCATCTCACGGCCGCGCTCGATGAGATTCTCGCGGCGTGCCGCGTCACGGCCACCGTTGCGGATGTACCACTGACGGGAAGCAACGATTTCGAGGGGCTTGTCACCCTTCTCGTAGAACTTCACGGGGTGGGTAATCGGCTTGGGGTCGCCGTCCATTTCGCCAGCCTCAACCAGCATCTCCACGACGGTCTTCTGCGCGGTGAAGACAGTGGTGCCTGCCATGCGTTCGTAGCGCTCGCGACCCTCGGCGGAGGTAATCCACTCGGGGGTTTCACGGGAGAAACGGCCATCGCGACCGATGAGGGCGCGGGTGTCCAGCTGCAGTTCACGCCACCAGGTGACGTCGGTGGTGTCACCGAAGGTACAGATCATGGCGATACCGGCACCCTTATCCGGCTGTGCCAGCGGGTGCGCCTTAATCTCGACCTCAACGCCAAACAGCGGGGAGGTGACGGTGGTGCCGAACAGCGGCTTGTAACGCTCATCGTCCGGGTGTGCCACGAGAGCCACACAGGAGGGCAGCAGCTCGGGGCGGGTGGTCTCAATCCAGACCTTCTCACCGTTGGGGCGGTGGAAGCTGATGCGATGGTACGCGCCGGGGCGTTCCTTGTCTTCCAGCTCAGCCTGTGCCACTGCGGTGCGGAAGGTGACGTCCCACATGGTCGGTGCTTCTGCCATGTAGGCGTTGCCTGCTTCCAGATCCTTCAGGAAGGCGAGCTGGGAGACCTTGCGGGAGTGCGCGTCGATGGTGCGGTAGGTGCGCGACCAGTCAACGGACAGACCCAGGGTGGTGAAGAGGTTTTCGAAGACCTTCTCGTCTTCAACCGCGAGCTCTTCGCAGAGTTCAATGAAGTTGTTGCGGGAGATACGCGGCCACTTTGCCTGGCTGCGGTCAGGCTTGGGGGTACCGTCTGCCTTCCAGGTGATCAGGTCACGGAAGGAGTCGTTGTCTGCCACCGAGGGGTCGCAGAGAACGCCGTAGTAGTTCTGAACACGGCGTTCGGTGGGCAGGCCGTTGTCATCCCAGCCGAGCGGGTAGAACACGTTCTTGCCGGTCATGCGCTGGTATCGTGCAATGACGTCGGTCTGGGTGTAGGAGAACATGTGACCCACGTGCAGGGAGCCAGATGCGGTCGGCGGCGGGGTGTCAATGGAGTAGACCTGTTCGCGAGTGGTGTTCTCGTCGAATGCGTAGGTTTTCTCGTCGGTCCAGCGCTGCGAGAGCTTCTCTTCGAGGCCTTCCAGGGCGGGGCGGTCGGGAACGTTAATCTGTACGGGCGAGTCTGAGCCCAAAATGTTTTCAGCCATAACGGCTATTTTCTCATATTCACGGCATTCTCTCAGCTCCAGGGGAATTCCGCGCTGCGCTGTGCTGTTCGTACCGCTCGATGGCGGCTTCTAGACGCGCCAGGAGGTGCCGGTACCGGCGCGCAAATTGTGCCCTGCGTGCTGCGGCACGTATCCCGCTGGAGGCGGTGAGTTCTTGCCAACTGGCGGGGTCGAGGTAGCTCTGCCCGAGTAGCAGGTGAACCTCAGAACTGTAGGGGGTTCCGGTGGCGGCACGGATGCTGTGTGCTCTCTGCTGTAGGGTGCGGCGTTGCTCGTGTAGCGCGGTGATGCGCTCGTGCGGTATTGCTGTCATGGAAGTTCCCTATATGAGGAGTAACCGGGGATTCAACGGTAAACTCAGCGGAAAATGGCGAGGGGGAGAGAACCCCCCCTATTATCTGTCCTTGATTACCAGCAGTGTAGGCGTGAAAATCTTGAGTATCAACAGCTGGTGAATCCTTCTCAGTAGCGCGGAGGCGGCGTAGACTGAAAGTACATGACCTTCGAGGAGTTGCCAATGAGTTCTCTGAGTATTTTTGGTTTGGGTACGCCTGAAACTGTTTTGCTGATACTGCACCTGGTGCTGGTTGCGTTGTGCGTCTGGCATTTGGCTGTGTGTAGCGGTTACGGTGAGGCGCGTATGCGTTTCGTACTGCCTCTGATTGTGTTCATGCCCGGTGCCGCGATTCTTTATCTGATGTCGGCGCGTGAAGGTACAGTCCCTCCGGACACCATCAGGACCGGTAGTAGCTCGCCCGTCTATTTTGAGCACCGCCTTGGGTTCCGTGACGGCGGCAGGAGCCGTTGGGGGTTGCCTCGCCGCCGCAAGTAGTAGGTGTGACAGTGCCTGTACCGTTCGTCCTGAATAGTGGCATTGTCGGCATCTATCTCGCTATCGAACATTTCAAAATATATGCCCGCGGGTCTGCTCGAACAGAGCACCCGCGGGCATCGCTCTACTAGGATTAAAGTATGACTGAGAACACCCACATTCCTGTATCTCCTTTCCTGCCCAATACCGGTGTTGGCAAAGTTGCCGTGGTAACCGGCGCCTCCAGTGGTATTGGGCGAGCTACGGTGCATCAGCTGGTGGCTAGCGGATGGACTGTTTATGCAGTGGCGCGGCGTACTGACCGCCTCTACACGCTTTACACCGAGACTGGTGCACACCCGGTTACGTGTGATGTGACCGACGAGCATTCCGTACGCTTCGTTACCGAGCAGATTTTGGAAGAGCAGGGCACTATTGATGCCCTGGTCAATATTGCTGGTGGTGCTATTGGTGTGGACAAGGTCGCAGAGGGTAAGCCTGATGATTATCTGAAAATGTACCAGATGAATGTGCTCGGTATTCTGCATATGGTGCGTGCTTTCGCGGAGGCACTGCGGCAGAATGGCTACGGCACGATTCTGAATCTGACCTCCACTGCTGCTGAGCACGGCTACGAGGGTGGCGCCGGATATAACGCGGCGAAGTTCGGCGCTCGCGGCCTGACGGAGGCGCTGCGCTTGGAAGAGGCAGAGCATAATGTGCGCGTGATTGAGATCTGCCCGGGCATGGTGCGTACCGAGGAATTCTCCCTGAATCGTCTGGGTTCTAAGGAGGCGGCTGAGCGTGTTTATGCCGGAGTCGAGAAACCTTTGACTGCCGAGGATGTGGCGCAGACTGTGACCTTTGCGTTAAACGTTCCGCACCACGTGAACCTCGACCGTATTACTATTCGCCCGGTGGCGCAGCCCAGCCAGTTCAAGGTGATTCGCAAAGAGAGCTAAGTTTTGTGATCTTGCGTCCGCTGATGCGGGGGTTTTATATTTGCCTCGCCTGCATTCCTGATTCTTAGGATGCGGGCGAGGCTTTTTGTTCGTGTGCGCGGGAGGTCTGCGGCTTGTATGGAGCTTTGGTTGGGGTGCTACGCGGGGTGGGAAAGAGTGGGGGAGAGATGTCCAAGAGTACTTAATAGAACCATAAAGTGGTACATGAGACTTATGGTTCACTATGGTGAAATAGTTGGGGTGAAATTATTCATGGAAAGTATCCTAATTTCCTAAAATGCAATCAAAGTGTAAGGTCGTCGGCGCTCATATGTCAGTATATGACTGGAAAACACCACAATTGGTCTGTAATAACCCTCAACTTAAGAGATGGTTTTATAACGATTTCATTACAGTTACTTAAAGTGGATATTAAAAGAGTAGAAGACTCAGAGTCGGGTGTTAGCCTTTTAGCAATCACACCCATATGTGAATCTGTGCGTCCCTCAATGACGGAGGCGCGCCGCTTAGGTTCACCATCGATAATTCAGAGATCGAGGAAAAATGTCGAAGACTACCCGTCGCGTTTACAAGATTGCAGCTGCGGTAGCTTTTACCGCTGGATCTGTAGCAGCAATCCCGGCAACCTTTGCGGCAGAAGCACCCGCCGATCAGCAGCAGGTTGTTGATCAGAAGGCATCTTCTCAGACTTCTTCCCTGCCCGGCGGCAACGCAACCGAGACTCCTAAGGCTGAAGCCCTTAAGGCTGAGGCAACCGAAGCACCTAAGACCGAAACCCCCAAGGCAGACGCAACCGAGACTCCCAAGGCTGAGACTCCTGCCCCCACCGCTCCGGCAACCCCCGAGCCGACCAGCCCCGCCACCCCGGCTCCCGAGGTGAAGCAGGCTGACCCCTCCATCGTTATTGAGGATGCTCGCTTCCCCGCTGATGCACAGCTGAACACTGTGAACATTGTTGGCGCAGGCTTCTACGGCGAGAAGGTTGGCCCCGGTGTGCAGGTCAGCATCTACGCACTGGATGCAGACAACCAGATCACCGGCGAGGCTCTCGCTACCGTTGTGGTACCCGCAGACCAGATTCAGGATGGCACCTTCAAAGGTTCCATCACCGTTGAAACAGGCAAGCTGCCCGCCGGCGCATCCTACGCACTGTCTGCTGTAAGCAACCCGCAGGGTCAGCCCGATCAGAGGCTCGTAGCTATCTCCTCCTTCAAGGTTACTGAGAGCGTTACCCACGCACCGGAGACCCCCAAGGAAGAGACCCCCGTTCCTGTAACTCCCACACCGGAAGCTCCCAAGGAAGAGGCCCCGGCACCCGAGGCGCCCAAGGATGAGACTCCCGCACCGGAAGCTCCCAAGGAAGAGCCCCCCGCGCCCGAGGCTCCCGCGGTACCTGAGAACGCAACCCTCACCACCGAGGATGCTTCCCTAGATCCGAACGACCAGTACAACGTTCTGACCTTCAACGGCTCCGGCTTCACCCACGAGTCCGTCGCTAACGGTGTCCAGATCGCGATCTTCCGCTTGGATGCAAGCGGCAACATCACCGGTGAGGCTCTGGCAACCCACGATGTGCCTGCTTCTGAAATCGTGAACGGCACCTTCCGTGTCAAGGTTGGCGTTCTTGCTGAACTGCTGCAGCCCGGTTACGCATACGCAATGGTGGCAACCAGCGACCCCAATGGTCTGGTTCACCAGGTTGCAGTCACCACCGCTACTGTGAGCGATGCGAACAACCCAGCACCGACCCTGCCGGCAGCAACCGAGGATGACAATACCACTGTTCGTGATAACGGCGACGGTACCACCAGCGTCTTCACCGCTGAAATGCGCGAAGACGGTTCGGTTGTCGTAACCGAGACCCGCATGCCCACTTCTCAGGCACCCAAGGCTAAGGTTGGCAACGCTTCTGCTGCTACCTCCTCTAGCTCCAAGGGTCACACCGTAGGCTTCTCCGGCACTAAGGGTTCGACTTCGACCTCTTCTTCGGCTTCCTCGAAGCCGCAGCTGGCTAACACCGGTGCTGAAGGTGTTGCAGGTATCGCAGGCGTTGGCGCTGCAACTCTGATTGCTGGTGCCGCACTGATGCTCCTGCGCCGCCGCAGCCTCTAATAGCTTAGGCTTTAATAGCCCAGGCTCTAAACATCTGATGCTCACCGCGAGGTGTGTGAAGTAAGTGCCGCTAATACTTTAGACAGAGTGTTAGTGGCACTTTTGCGTATCTGTGTTTTTTCTTTCCCGTGCTTTCTGTGCCTGGATGCTTGGGGGAGGGGGCGTGTCGGTTGAGGGGTTGGCTTGTTGCGCTCAATGGTGAGGGGGATTCTATCAGGAGTATCGGTCTGTACTCTTTGTGAAACAATGTAGGAAAAGTGGCATGACCTGCTATTTTTTCACTTAAAATAAATAAATTAAATGCATTAAAGCACAGAATATTTTTATTGCAAATCCATTAATCTACATATATATGCAATAAAACTTTGACTCTCAAGGTGGAGTTGAAAAGTTTTATCTAGTCTATGTATTTTGAGTGCTCTTGATGGAGTTCTGAAAGATAAAAAATATGCTATGTGGGTTATTGCACAGTAAAATACTTGGGAGGTAAAGCATATTTACCACAATAAATAAAAAAGTATTGTTAGTGTGGAATTACCGATAAATAGAGCAATTCCCTTCATGATCGTACCCGCAGCTCATCTGATTGTCTCAAAAGAATGAAGAAGGCAACTTGGAGCTGAGCATACACCAGTGCCTCAATGTTGAGCAGCCGTACATGGCGGAAATTGAGAACCTGAGCAACAGTGAGACTGTCTCGATTGAGTTTACGCCCAAGCCTGGTGTAACAGTCGACGAGATTATGGCTAGCTGCCAGAACATTTTTCCCGGACACCACCGGAGTTCCCCGCGCCGTAAAGGTGGAGGCGCGGCTTGAGGCTCAGCGTTCTGCTCGTGCGGATTACTGCGCAGTCTCGAAGCTCTGTGGCGGATACTTCTGTGCAGGCTCCTGAGACGATGATTATGTCTGGCTATGCACGCTATTGCCCGGCTGTACTGTGGTGAACCTGCTGGGTTATCAGTCTTCGGAGTCTGAAACGGTGAATGTTGCTTCTCCTCAGGAGAGTATGGGTGCTGAAGAGTTGGGTGCGGAGTAGTTTAGCGTATCTGTTTCTTGGTGCTGTGAGGCGTGGCTCTCTGTAGGGGAGTTGTTGAAGGGGAGAGGCTCTGCCGGGTGCCTGCGTGTTCGGTAGGGTACCTTCTGTGAGCCCTACTGCGATTTCTAGCGGCGATTCTACCGTAAATAGTGCTGCGGGCGGCAACAAGGTCCGCGGTATCCGTTCCGATACTGCTATGGCGCCGGGAACTCGGGACGCCACGATTTCTGTTCCTCGCTCCTCGCGCTCTTCGAGCCCTGAATCTTCTCCGGCTCTGGGGTACCGTACTGGGAGGCACATGTTGTGCAGGCAACCCCTGAGTCTGATTTGCCGTCCGGTAATGATTCGGCGGCACAGTCTCGTCGCGCCGCGATTTTGAGTGGCTCCTCGTCGAAGGTGCGCACTGAGTCGGGGTCACCGAATGGTGTGAAGGAGACGGAGGCGCAAATTACTCGCGGAGTTGAGAAGTCCTCGCCCTTGTTGCCGATTTTGGTGATTTTGGGTGGCGGTCTGATTCTTGGCACCCTGGGTGTGTCACGTTTTAACTCTTGGAAGCGAGACTAGGTGAAACGAGGCTAGGGGAGTAGAAGCCGTCTTAGCGCTCTACCTGGCGGAGTGTAGCCGTCGGCGTGCGAGGGTATTTAGGTGATGCGGTATATTTCGCGCGCTGTCACAAAACGGTTTCTTGGAATCTGATGTTGAGAAATGCTTACACTGTCGATATAGTAAGCCTGTCCTAACAATGTCGATAGTATGGATACACACCAATGAAGATTTTCACATCTGGCACCCGCTTCTCCAAGGGAGCCTGCGCCCTCGCCGTCGCCGGCGCTGTTACCCTGCCTCTGGCACCGGTTCTCGCTGAGAACATTAATGTCGCTGCCCAGAATGTTGCCGTACAGAACGTCGCTGCAGGCGACCAGGCAACTGCTGGCGCGTCCTTCGGGTGGGGCGTGCGCGCATCTTTCCTGTCCTATAACGGTATGCCCCGCGAAATGACCGACGGTGCAGCCTGGGACGCAACCGCAAAGCAGTTCACCTTCACCCCGACCTCCACCACCGTCTCTGAAGACGGCAAGCAGGTCACTCTGCAGGCTGCCGGCCGCCTCTGGTTCACCGGCCACTGCGCTGAAGGTCAGGACCCCGAAACCGGCTGTGCCCTGAACCTCACCTTCTCCAACCCTCGTGTGGAACTGAACCTCGCTGACGGCACCGGCTCCCTCTACATGACCGTGCGCACCAAGAACTACGCCTCCGGCAAGTTCGAAGGCCCCGCGGAAGTCAAGATGGCGACCCTGAGCACCGGCACCGCCAAGCAGAGCGAGAAGGGCGGCGTGGTCAGCATCAGCGGCATCTCCGCGAACCTGACCGCCGATGGTAACCACGCCTTCTCCGACTTCTACAACGAAGGCGCTAGCCTCGACCCGCTGAGCATCTCCTACACCGGTAGCGCAGCCAACACCCCCAAGAGCGCCTACAGCGTCGCCGAGTCTTACAACACCGGCGCGGGCGTGAGCCAGCCCCAGAACACCGCACGTCTGGGCCGGAACCACATCGTGCACGTCGCACCCCCGAGCTTCAGTGGCGACACCACCTACACCGTGCTGACCAGCTCCAACCTGAAGATGACCGACACCGGCGTCCTGAAGGCAATTAAGGGCGTTTTCGCGGTGGACGCTGACGGCAACCGCATGCTCGTCATCGGCAGCGAGACCAACAAGCCCGAGCTGTACACCGTGACCGCTGAGGGTAAGCTTGTCTCCTCCGGTCCCTACTCCGACGCAGAGCTCGGTGCCAACACCGTCAAGGCAATCGGCTACAACCCCGCCAACAACACTTGGGGTATCGTTAGCATTGACGGCCATGGTGGCGGCAAGCTGACCATCATTGACGCATCCGGCAATGCAACCTCGCAGACTCTGCCGAAGCCCGACTCTATCGACCCGCAGGTTGTGAAAGCGTACTCGCTCGACGAGTACTACGGCGACTCGTTCTCCAACAACACCCTGACCCTCGCACCGCTGCCCGACGGCAGCTTCGTTTACGCACCGTCGACTTCCATCTACGATGCGTCCGGCGAAAAGGTTGTTCAGAAGGGCCACCTGCTGCACCTGAGCAGCAACGGCGTGTCCCTGGTGCCGAACTCCTCGCCCGAGGGCTACACCACCACCCTGCCTTCGACCCTGGTCAGCCCCAAGGGCTACATTTACCGTTGGAACAACTGGTACGGCGGTAAGGTGCAGATCCTCAAGTACGAGAACGGCACTTTCAGCGTGGTCCGCGAGTCCGCAACTCTTGAGGGCTTCGAGAAGACCGAGGTTGCCACCATGTTCCTGACCCGCGCGGGTAACGTGGTTGTGGTGGACGCCTCCGGCTCCCGCCTGGTGTTCATGGATGACACCCTGAACAAGGTGAACGAGGTGGTGCTCTCCTCGATGCGCAAGACCGACAAGAGCGGCGGCTACAACGCTCTCGAACTGCCCAACGGCGATATTATCTACCCGACCAGCTTCGAGAACCCGACCACCTACGAGGATCAGCTGTGGCTGAACCGCCTGGCAACGAACTCGGCACCGGAACAGACCCCGGCACCCGAGCCGACCAAGGCACCGGAACCGACCAAGTCTGCTGAGCCTACCGTTGCTCCCACCGAGGCACCGACCGCTGAGCCGACCGTTGAACCCACCGTGGAGCCTACCGCAACTGCAGAACCCTCTACCACCGCAGAACCGACTGCTGAGCCTTCTGCAACCGCTGAGCCGACCGTGGAGCCTTCTGCAACCGCTAAGCCTAGCGTGACCGCAGAACCCACCACAGTGCCTTCGGAGGAGCCCACCTCGCCGTCTCTGCCGACCGAGTCCGTGGTGCCTTCTGTTGCGCCGAGCGCTTCTGTAACCCCGAGCGCATCGGTGAGCGCATCCCCGACCTCGGTTCCGAGCGTTCCCGCCGTGACCCCCTCAGCGAGCGAGTCCGCATCGGCGTCCGCTAGTGCGTCCGCTTCTTCGAGTGTTTCCGCGAGCGCATCGAGTTCCGCAAGCAGCTCCAGCAGTGCATCGGCGACCGCTTCGGCGAGCGAGTCGGCATCTTCGAGTGCTTCCACTTCTGCGAGCGCTTCCGCTTCTGAGAGCAGCACCGCCGACCAGAACGCTGCCGGCTACAAGGGTGGCTCCGACGGTGGTTCTGATGCGGGTTCCGGAGCATCCGACAACTTGGGTGTGAGCGGCTCCAATGGCGGTTCCTCTAACGGCGGTTCCTCCCTCGGTGGTGGTTCTTCCGCAGGTGGCTCCTCGACCTCCGGTAGCTCCTCCTCGAAGCTAGCGCAGACCGGCGCATCCGGCGCTACGTTTGCCACAGCAGCTGGTGCTATCACCCTGGCGGTAGGTACCGCACTGGTTGTGGCACGCCGCCGCAAGAGCTAATATTTAGCTTTCGTGCAACACCCCGCTTCGTCACTCGTGTTCATGAGTGGGGAAGCGGGGTGTTCCTTTCATACAATGGAAGTATGACTATTCTGAATGTAATCGCCACCTCGCACGGCACCGACTCGGCCGCCGGTCGCGAGGCTATTACGCTGATTCGTGAGCAGATCAAGTTCCTGCTCGCGCAGCGTAATGACGGCGTGGAATACCGTATCCATGCCGCATATGTGGATGTGGAATCTCCCAGCGTTGATGATGCCGCAGCCTCTCTACCCAATGATGAGCCCTGCGTGATTGTGCCGATTCTGCTGTCGACCGGCTTTCACACTCAGGTGGATTTGCGCCGTGCCGCGCGTAATAGCGGCATTGAGCGTATCGGCATTGGTGAGTCGCTGGGTCCGGATCCTCGCCTTGCCGCTTTGACTCGCACCCGCCTGGAGGAGGTCGGCTGGGCTCCCGGTGATGGCCCTGTGGTGCAGGGCGCGGCTGGTTCTTCCCGCGCTGATGGTCGCGCGGATATGAGCCGTGCCGCTGAGCTGCTGGCTGAGGAACTGAATACTCCGGTGCATCACGGCTTCGTTGCCTCTATCGATCCGAAGTTCCACGAGGTGGTTGCTGAGCATCAGCCTAAGTTTGCTGCAACCTACCTGCTGGCGGAGGGGTTCTTCTCCGGTAAGATGCGCCGTGATGCTGAGTCGACCGGTGTGCCGGCGAAGCTCGCCGCGCCGCTGGTGAATGCGCAGGATACCGATGCTGCTACCGTGGTTGCTGAGTGCTTTATCGATCGCATGGATGCGGCTATTGCCCAACTGGATGCCGGATAGCAACTCAGGTTTGCGGTGCGTGTAGATGTGCTTGTAAAGCTAAAAATGTTAATACAAAAAACCTCGGGATGTAATGGTCCCGAGGTTTTTGTGTTGCTGTATTTGAGTTGTGAAGTGTGAGTGTTTAGGCGGTCTTGAGGTAGACGTCGCCGTCACGGACCTCTACGGGGTAGACCTTGATGGAGTAGGAGGGATCAGAGAGGCACTCACCGGTGGTCAGATCGTAGACTTCCTTGTAGAGGGGGGAGGTAATGGTGGGGTTTCCGTTCTTCTCGCCGACGATACCGCGTGCGAGGACCAGTGCCTGGCTGTGCGGGTCGAGGTGGTCACTGGAGAAGATGCCGTGCTTGGTCTTGTAGATGGCGTACTGGTAGCCGTCGACCAGGGCGACTTCACCCCAGTTTTCTTCGAGTTCAGATTCGGCGCAGATGCGTACCCAATTCTCAGCCATGGGGGTTCCTTTCGAGGCGGTGGTCTGCGCCGCGCGGGGTGCAGGACACAATAGCGGTTCGTGTGTTCTTTGTTTGGAGTTTACCTTATGAAACCCACATTTGGAAATGGGGCACGCGGAGGGTGCTAAAGGTTATTTTTACCCTAAAACTCAAGCCCTATTTTTTGTAGATTAGCCTTACCTAAATTAACTGCCGTTAAGATAGGAGTGCCCCATTCTAGCCCGGTATTCCGCGGAATTTTTGGAAAATTTTCCCAAAGAATGCCAAATTTCAGTGCCTGAGGCACCTGAGAACGTGTACGATAAAAGTCGTAGTTAAAAACGCCTTTTGACTGTCTGAAGAAAGCAACACAATCCCACATAAAAGTGTTTCGTAATTTTTCAGATGCATTCTAAAGAAGCGGGCGCCTCAACTACCCGGTACGCACCGGCACAAGCCCCAAAACCGGGAAACTAGGAGTTCCCGCCGAAGGCACGCCACCACCGCGTATCGAGAGTAGGAACGCGCCATGAACTACCTGCATTACAACTAGGAAGGAAAATCCATGTCGCACACTCCCCGCAACATTCTCGTTGTCGGCGCAGGCCCCGCAGCGTGGCGATTCGTACGCGCATACCACGAAGGCGCTGAAGCTGCAGGTCGCACGGCGGACACCATCACCGTCCTCAACGATGAGCCCTACATCCCCTACGACCGTGTTGCTATCGAGCAGATTTTCAAGGACACCGAGAAGGACCTGACCCTCGGGGACCCCGAACTGTGGAATGCAGAGAACATCAACCTGGTCAACAACTGCCGCGCAGAGAAGCTCGACCGCACCCGCCGCGTCGTCACTGACACCGAGGGCAATGAGTACCCCTACGACGTGCTGGTCTTCGCAACTGGTTCCCGCGCGGTTCGCATCCCGATTCTTAACTCGGACGCCGCACACGTCTTCCGCACCATCGACGACGTGAAGAACATGGTCTCCGAGGTCAAGCGCCTGCAGGACACCCTCGGCCGCGCACCCCGCGGTATCGTCGTCGGTGGCGGCCTGCTCGGTCTCGAAGCAGCTGAGGGTCTGAAGGACCTGGGCGCAGAGCCCACCATCCTAGATGTGGCTCCCTGGCTGCTTTCCGTTGAGGTTGACCAGGGCGGCGGTTACGCCGTGAACGCCCAGATCAAGGCAACCGGCATTGAGATTGAGACCGGCGTGTACATCTCCGGCATCAACAAGGATGCTGACGGCAACGTTGTCTCCGTATCCATCGCAGATTCTCCCTCCGAGGACGCAGAAATCCGCACCCTGCCCGCCGATATGGTGGTCTTCGGCGCAGGTATTCGCCCCAACGATGAGCTGGCACGTGACGCTGACCTGGCGCTGGGTGAGCGTGGCGGTATTCTCGTCAACGACGCATGCCACTCCTCCGACGAGCACATTTGGGCGATCGGTGAGGTCGCCTGCGTGCTGGGCCGCACCTGGGGTCTGGTCGCACCGGCTAACGCTATGGCTGACGCTGTGGCAGCTAACCTGCTCAATGACAATGAAGAAGCTCAGGTTGAAGAGTTCGACATCGCAACCAAGCTGAAGTTCTCCGGCGTTCAGGTGGCTGGCTTCGGTGACCGCCGCGGCACCACCGAGGGTTGCCTCGAGGTTCTGTTCGCCGACCCCGCACGCGGCATGTACCAGAAGATCGTGACCAGCGGCGACGCAAAGACCCTGCTTGGTGGCGTGTTCGTCGGTGACACCGCTCCCTTCGACTCCCTCAAGCCCCTGCTCGGTCGTGAACTACCCGCTGAGCCGAACGTCTATCTGACTGCAGCTGGCGGCGGTGACGGCATCCCTGACACCGAACTGCCCGACGACGCGATCCTGTGTTCCTGCAACAACATCAGCTTCGGTGCTGTCCGCGAGGCAATCGTAGACGGCAACCACGATGTTGCCTCCCTGAAGTCCTGCACCACCGCGGGTACCCAGTGTGGTTCCTGTGTTCCGATGCTGCAGAAGACTCTGGAACAGCAGATGAAGAAGATGGGTCTGACCGTCTCCAAGGCACTGTGTGAGCACTTCGACTTCTCCCGTGCAGAGCTGGCTGAGGCTGTGCGCCTGACCAGCCTGGATGACTTCGACTCCGTGCTGGCACGCTTCGGTCATGGCGGCGACGGCTGTGCAATCTGTAAGCCGACCGTTGCATCGATTCTCTCCTCCTTCCGCAACTCCTACGTTCTGGACGCTGGTCGCGGTGGCCTGCAGGAGACCAACGACCGTGCACTGGCGAACATGCAGAAGAACGGTACCTACTCCGTCGTTCCGCGTATTCCCGCAGGTGAGATTCCCGCTAAGAAGCTGGGCGTCATCGCAGAGGTCGCTGAAGAGTTCGGCCTGTACGTGAAGATCACCGGTGCTCAGCGTATCGGTATGTTCGGTGCTCGCCTGGAGCAGCTGCCCTACATTTGGGAGCGCCTGGTGGATGCTGGCTTCGAGTCCGGTCAGGCATACGGTAAGTCCCTGCGTAACGTGAAGTCCTGCATGGGTTCGACCTGGTGCCGCTTCGGCGTTCAGGACTCGACCGGCATGGCAGTCCAGCTCGAGAACCGTTACCGTGGTCTGCGCTCCCCGCACAAGTTCAAGTTCGGTGTTTCCGGTTGTAACCGTGAATGTGCCGAGGCACAGGGTAAGGACGTTGGTCTGATTGCAACCACCAACGGCTGGAACCTGTACCTGGGTGGTAACGGTGGTGCAAACCCCGCTCACGGTCGCCTCTTCGTCAAGGACGCCTCCAGCGAGGACATCATCCGCTACATTGACCGCTACCTGATGTACTACATCCGCACCGCAGATAAGCTACAGCGTACCGCTCGCTGGCTTGAGGATCTGGATGAGGAGCACGGCGACGGTCTGGCACACCTGCAGTCCGTCCTCATTGAGGACTCCCTGGGTGTGTGCGAGGACCTGGAGCGCGATATGCAGCGTCACGTTGACTCTTACGAGGACGAGTGGGCTGCAACCCTGCGCGACGAGCGCCGCCTGCGCCGCTTCCGTGCCTTCATCAACGAACCCAACGGCAGCGACGAGGGTTCGCACCTGTACGTGCTGGAGCGCGAGCAGATTCGCCCCGCAACCCCGGAGGAAATTGCGGCAGCAGAATCTGGCGAGTCCAATACCGTCCTGCTGACCGGTGCCAAGATTCCCGTGGGTAAGCCCAGTGACCTCAACCCGGTCCCGGCAGCATAGTATGTGCCCGAAGATTCCTCCGTTCCCGCCCCGTGAATTCGCCACTATTGATGAAATACTCGCGGGCGGGGCGCCCGGGCACACCCTGGACGATAGCGTGACGGAACGCGGTATTGCCCTGCCCGGCGAGCCCGCCGAGAACCCCGGTAAGGTCTACATTGTCGGTGGTGGCCCCGGCGCCGCCGACCTACTCACCCTGCGTGCAGCAAGTGCCCTGAGCGAGGCGGACGTGGTCCTTCTAGATCACCTCGCCCCGCAGGAGTACGGCGAGTATGCACCGAACGCTCTCATCGTTGATGTGGGCAAGGTTCCTGGTAAGCATGCTGTTCCGCAGTCCCGTATTCAGCAGCTCATGATTGATTACGCGCTCTCAGGTAAGACCGTGGTGCGTTTGAAGGGCGGCGACCCGTACGTGTACGGTCGTGGTGCTGAAGAGCTGGATGCATGCATCGCAGCCGGCCTGGAGGCTGAGGTTATTCCCGGGATTACCAGTGCCATTGCGGTTCCTGCGCGTGCGGCGATTCCGGTGACCCTGCGTAAGGTGTCCTCGATTTTCACCGTCATTTCTGGTCACTCCGGCCTGTCGGAGACCGAAGTGTCGGCTGTTGAGGCGACCCTGCGTGCCCAGGGCACCGTGGTGTTGCTGATGGGCGTTCGTACTCTGCCCGATACGGTGGCGTCTCTGCTCTCTCGTGGGATTGAGGCTGACACGCCGCTGGCAACCATTGAAAACGGTTTCTCTGAGAAGGAGCGCGTGACTGTCACGACCCTTCAGAACGCTCAGGGAGATTGCGCATCGGTCAAACCGCCGGCTATTACCGTCATCGGCGAGGTCGTACATTATGCTCGCGATCATCACAACCGCTTTGTGAGCGAGGTTCACGAGCGTCTGCGTGAGCGTTCCACCTCCTAGAGGCGGTCCGCTAGATAGTATTGCGCAGCCCCGCATCCTTAGTTTCCTAGTTGCCAAGGAGCGGGGCTGTTGCTGTGCCTGCTGTTATTGTTGCGTGTGCAGATGCTAGATGTTGGGTAACTGAGGCGCTCGCAGGTGCAGTAGCGCCGGGAACGCCGCGGTATAAAAACATACGAAAGCGGGGCGGGTATCAGTTGATACTCGCCTCGCTTTCGTCGGGGGCGTTGCTCTCAGAGCCTATATCTTGAATTCGTTGCTGCTACCGGAACCACTGGAATTGCTTGCCGAAGCCGAGGCAGACTCAGAAGGCGAAGCCGAAGCTGAGAGGGAAGCGGAGGCGCTCGGGGAGCCGGAGAAAGTATCACCGGTACCGGTGGGGTGGAATATCCTTATTGAAAGCGCATCCTGCTAGAGCCAAAGCACAGGCGGTCAGACCACCAAAAAGAACAGTGCAGCGGGTCAATCCGTTTCGGTCGTTAGCAGAGAAGCTGGCGTGTGCGCTCGACCGGAAGCACATGGTATTTCCTGAAAATGGTTGATTGAGGTAGCGCACTTCACAACGCTGTGATGCGTACGAAAGAATCCGTCTCATCGTTCTGTATGGTGTGCAGTACAAAGGAGGTACCGGGATACGTGTGTGTCGGAGCGCAAATTGCGGCGGTATGAAGTATCCATTTTTTACTATAGAAGATTGGTTTAAAGCTTCATTAGACCTTAGTGGAGCTGCGACCCGAGGACGAAGAACCACTCGAACCGGTAGAGCTGGATTCTCCGGAGCCAGAAGAGCCCTTGCCTCCGATAAAACGCTCACTCAGGTAGTCGTTGCTAATGCGCCACCACTTACCTTCGGTGTAGAGCATCACGTGCGAAACGAATACCTGAGTAATCGCCGGAACCTTGCGCTCGGTGCCATCCGGCTGATGAATGGCAGCGGCAGAATACTCGGCGTCCATCACGATTTCTACGTAGCCGTCACCGTTTTTCAAGGCACTGCCCGGTTCGGTGTTCTGCATGACAATGCTGCACGTGAATTTCATGTACCAGCCATTCTTCTCGTGCAGTTCCTTGAATACTTTGACCTCATCACTGGCACGCTTATCAGCCGGGTAGGTCAAATCATTCGTCTGGTCTATGTAGCGTCCGTCCTTGAGTGTGGCAATCTGAGCGCTGTAGTAGGCGTGCAACGTCTCGTAGACACCCTGAAAGGTCGGTTCCTCACGGTGAGGTCCGGAAGTGACCTCGGGTGTACCTCATGTCGTGGGCGAGGGGTACTGGTGAAACTGCTGTGGTCATGCCCCTGCTGAGAGGGTAGATACTACCGAATCGCCATTGATGTGTTGCATGATTCATTTTAGATTATTTTGAGCTCAAAATGCACGAAAAAGAATCTTAGTAATCTCTGGGAGCCTATGGGACACTCAAGATGTCAGTTACTGTAAAGTATTACGGCTACTCCCTGTTGGTGAGGGGCTATTTGATAGAGGGGACTACTCAGCGAGGGGGTTGCATGCATGTCGAACTAAGTGATTTCAGTCATATTTATGACTTGAAAAATAAAAGAACTGCGCTTCAGCATTTCCAAAAGATGGGGGAGTGGAGGGTGGTTGGTTCAGCCTTCTGACCCTAAGGAAGCCTTCAATAGTCCAGAAGAAATACCCGATCCAATAAGGGGAAAACCTGCTCAATAATCCCCAAATATGCACTCTATTCACCCGCTATGCATTGCTGAATAATCCAGGAAAACCGGTTCCCACACGGGATATCGAGGGGGTGAAAACTTATAGGGGTGAATATCTAGTGGAATTACATCGGTGTTCACCCTATATCTTGTGGTTGTGCCGGCACTAATCCCGCAGGTTCCCTTAAAAAAATCAAAACCCACTTAAAGCAACACTTGAGGAATGTAAAAACATACATCCTTAAACACGCCCGAGTGTGGGGTGAGTCGAGCCCCCTTAAGACCCCTACTCGCTCTAGATATCGCCGAACGAAGAACCATTCTGTTTTGCACCTCCAGTATCGGTACATTAGAAAAGTGCTGTTCAAACCCACACCCCGTGGGGTTGCATACAGACACAAAAGCCACATAAACTATTAGTGTTTGCAACGACCCGGCCATCACCGGCGAGCAATTCGGAAGAACGGACCGCACCTGCGGACACCCGCCAATCGCTGCGGCGAGGGTGTCTTAGCGGAAGAGATGTAGTCCCAGTAGAACCGGACGGTTAAGCCCGATATAGCTGTAATAAGCGACTGATACCCGCCCAACGCGCCGCTCTTCCGGTGGCTAGGTATCGCGGACATGAGCCGTGGCACCCCGTAGCCCCGGGAGGGTTCGGTGCGTTGAGCTGTTAAATCAGTAAGCAAGGTGGTACCGCGCCGCATCCTGCCCCGGCACAGCCCGGATCGGTCAGCGATGCCCAGGCGTCCTTGCACCCGTCATGTCAATCCTCACCCGCTGAAAGGGCGCGGACGACGAGTGCCAACGTACCCTGTCGCCCCAACCTCTCAGCGTTGAGAACAACAGATAAGGGCGCACAAACACATGTCCCATGTATACCCCAAGGCGAGCGCCTTCGAAGCCGCAGGAAGCGGCGTCACCGCATCGCCCAAGTTCCCCGCACTTGAAGAGGCAGTCCTCGACTACTGGAAGAAGGACAACACCTTCTCCGCATCCGTCGAGAACCGCCCCGCAGGCGAAAACGGCGAAAACGAATTCGTCTTCTACGACGGCCCTCCCTTCGCTAACGGCCTGCCCCACTACGGCCACCTGCTCACTGGCTACGCTAAGGACCTCGTTGCACGCTACCAGACTCAGCGCGGCCACAAGGTAGAACGCCGCTTCGGCTGGGATACCCACGGCCTGCCCGCAGAACTCGAGGCAATGAAGCAACTCGGCATGACCGATAAGCGCGAAATCCTTGAAATGGGCATCGACAACTTCAACGATGCTGCCCGCGCATCCGTGCTCAAGTACACCAACGAGTGGGAAAAGTACGTCACCCGCCAGGCACGCTGGGTCGACTTCGAAAACGACTACAAGACCCTGAACGTCGAGTACATGGAGTCCGTCATCTGGGCGTTCAAGCGCCTCTATGACAAGGGCCTGACCTACCAGGGCTTCCGCGTGCTGCCCTACTGCTGGAAGGACGAGACCCCTCTCTCCAACCACGAGCTGCGCATGGACGACGACGTGTACAAGGACCGCCAGGACCAGACCGTCACCGTCGCATTCCGCCTCACCGCAGACACCGCCCTCGGAGCTGACGAGAAGGTCGCCGCAGAACTCGACGGCGTCGAAGCACTCGCATGGACCACCACCCCCTGGACTCTGCCCACCAACCAGGCGCTCGCTGTCGGACCCGAGATTGAATACTCCGTCGTGCCCGGTGCAGGCAAGTTCGAGGGCCGCTCCTTCCTGATTGCCTCCGAGCTGCTTGGCTCCTACGCTAAGGACCTCGGCTACGAAGGCGACCAGCCCGAAAAGGACGCAACCGCAGCCGTCACCGCACGCTATACCGGCTCCCAGCTTGAGCACGTGCGCTACACCCCGCTGTGGGACTACTTCGCAGATACCGAAAAGTGGGGCACCGAAACCTCCTGGCAGATCCTCGTCGCCGACTACGTCACCACCGGTGACGGTACCGGCATCGTCCACCAGGCACCCGCCTACGGTGAAGACGACCAGAAGGTCTGTGAAGGCTACGGCATCCCCGTGATTCTCTCCCTCGACGAAGGCGCAAAGTTCCTGAACCTCTTCGCCGAGCCCACCGCCTCCGGTGCCACCGCCCTGGCTGAGATTGCAGGCGTGCAGGCATTCGACGCGAACCGCACCATCATCAACGCCCTCAAGGCAGATGACGTGCTAATCCGCGAGAAGTCCTACGTGCACTCCTACCCGCACTGCTGGCGCTGCCGCACCCCGCTCATTTACCGTGCAATCACCTCCTGGTACGTGAAGGTCACCGACTTCAAGGACCGCATGTACGAGCTGAACAAGCAGATCAACTGGATTCCGGAAAACGTGAAGTACGGCCAGTTCGGCAAGTGGGTTGAGAACGCGCGCGACTGGTCCATCTCCCGTAACCGCTTCTGGGGCTCCCCGATTCCCGTGTGGGTTTCGGACGACCCGAACTACCCCCGCATGGACGTGTACGGCTCCCTCGAAGAGCTCAAGGCAGACTTCGGTCGCCTGCCCCTGAACAAGGACGGCGAACCCGACCTGCACCGCCCGTACATCGACGAGCTGACCCGCCCGAACCCGGACGACCCGACCGGCAAGTCCACCATGCGCCGCGTGGAAGATGTGCTTGACGTCTGGTTCGACTCCGGCTCCATGCCCTACGCACAGGTGCACTACCCCTTCGAGAACCAGGAATGGTTTGAGAACCACTACCCGGCAGACTTCATCGTCGAGTACATCGGCCAGACCCGCGGTTGGTTCTACGTGTTGCACGTCCTGGCGACCGCGCTCTTCGACCGCCCCGCGTTCAAGAACGTCATCAGCCACGGTATTGTGCTTGGCTCGGACGGTCAGAAGATGTCCAAGTCCCTGCGCAACTACCCGGATGTCTCCGAGGTCCTCGACCGCGACGGCTCCGACGCGATGCGCTGGTTCCTGATGTCCTCTCCGATCCTGCGCGGCGGCAACCTGATCGTGACCGAGCAGGGTATCCGTGAAGGTGTTCGCCAGGTCATGTTGCCGCTGTGGAACGTCTACCACTTCTTCGCCCTGTACGCTAACGCCGCCAACAACGGCGAAGGCTACAGCGCGAAGCTCAAGTACGACTCACAGCACGTGATGGACCGCTTCATCCTCGGCAAGACCCGCGAACTCATCGAGCAGGTCACCGCAGCGATGGACTCCTACGACATCTGGAACGCCTGTGAATCCCTGCGCCAGTACGCCGACGCACTGACCAACTGGTACGTGCGCCGCTCCCGCGAGCGCTTCTTCAACGAAGACACCGACGCATTCGACACCCTCTACACCGCACTGGTGACCGTGTCGAAGGTTGCTGCGTCCCTGCTGCCGCTCAGCAGTGAGGAAATCTACCGCGGCCTCACCGGTGAACGCTCCGTGCACCTGGCTGACTGGCCCGAGGCATCTGCTTTCGCTGATGAGTCCAACCTGCTGGCTCTCATGCAGACCGTGCGTGAGGTCTGCTCCGCCGGTTCGGCACTGCGTAAGGAAAAGAAGATCCGTGTGCGTCAGCCGCTGCAGAAGATGACCGTGGCAATCGCACCCGAGCAGTTCGCTGCCCTGGGTACCGCATTCGGCGAGAAGGGCGCGGAGTACTTTGCGAACATCGTTGAGGACGAGCTGAACCTGCGCCAGGTGGAGCTGGTCAGCGCCGACACCGTCGACCCCGCCGATTACGGCATCTCCCAGCAGCTGAAGGTCAACGCACGTGCGGCAGGTCCGCGCCTGGGCAAGCAGGTGCAGGTTGCTATTAAGGCGTCCAAGTCCGGTGACTGGGCCGTGACCGAGGACGGCACTGTCCTGGTCGGCGTGGCAGCTCTGGACGGCGGCCTGGCTCTGGAAGAGGGCGAATACGAGCTGGCAACCGTGGTTGCCGCTGATGCTGAGGGTGCTGAGCATACTGCGGCTGCGGTTCTGCCCGGCGGCTTCCTGGTCCTCAACATTGAGCTGACCGACGAGCTGGTTGCCGAGGGCATCGCCCGCGACACCATCCGCGCTATTCAGCAGGCACGTAAGGACGCCGACCTGAACGTTTCGGACCGCATCAACCTGAACATCGCGGCACCGGAGGAAACTCTGGCAGCTCTGCGCGCCAACGAAGCACTGGTGACCGGCGAAACCCTCGCCGTGTCCCTGCAGCTGAGCGAAGCAGCCGAGCTGAGCATTAGCGTAGCCAAGGCATAAAACGCCTGAACCGTACGGCCGTCTCGCCCCTTTATTGGGCGGGGCGGCCCGTCGTCTATCCCGCCACACGGCGGGCCACCTGCCGGCACCGACCGGCTATCCCAGTGAGGAGAACAATGAGCGAGAAGAATTACCCCGCAATTCCCGACCCCGAGGGCGTGGAGCGGGTCTACGGTGAACTGCTGGCGCGAGCACCCGAAAACAAGATGGCGCCGCGCCTGGACGCCGTGGCGCGCGCCGTCGAAATCCTCGGCGACGTGCACCGTGCCGCGCCGGTCATCCACATCACCGGCACGAACGGCAAGACCAGCACCGCCCGCATGATTGAGGCCCTGTTGCTCGGCCACGACCTGCGCGTGGGCCGCTTTACCAGTCCGCACCTCGAAAGCGTCACCGAACGTATCTGCATTAACGGCGCGCCCGTACCGGATGCCACCTTCGTGCGCATTTGGGATGAAATTGCCCCCTACCTGCAGATTGTGGACGCGGAGATGACCTCCCGCGGCGAGCCCGCCCTGACTTTCTTCGAGTCCATTACCGTGCTTGCCTTCGCGATTTTCGCGGACGAGCCGGTGGACGTGGTGGTGCTTGAAGTCGGTATCGGCGGTACCTGGGACTCCACAAACGTTGCCGACGGCGTGGTTTCTGTGGTCACCCCGATCGGCCTGGACCACACCGATATGCTCGGTGAAACCCTCGCCGAGATTGCAACTGAAAAGTCTGGCATTATCAAGCCCGGTGGCTTCCTAGTTTCTGCCGCCCAGGACCCGGAAGCGGCGGATGTGCTGCTCGCCTCTGCCCGGGAGAAGGAAGCATCCTTCGCCTTCGAGGGGGTGGAGTTCGGCATTGTCTCCCGTGAGCTTGCGGTCGGCGGTCAGCTGCTGACCCTGCGCGGCCTGGCTGGCGAGTACCCGGATGTGCCGCTATCCCTGCACGGTGCGCATCAGGCGCAGAACGCCGTGGTGGCTCTCGCCGCTGTGGAGGCGTTCTTCGGCGGTCGGCGTCAGCTGCCCGAGGACGTGGTCCGTACCGCGTTGGAGACGGTGCGTTCGCCGGGCCGTCTGGAGGTTGTGCGCACCGAGCCGTTGACCATCCTGGATGCGGGCCACAACCCGCACGGTGTGCGTGCTTCCGCGGCTGCGCTGACTGAGGCGTTCAAGCTGTCGCATCTGCATTCCGTGGTCGGAATTTTGGGCGAGAAGGACGCTCTGGGTATGTTCGAGACCATGCGCGAAGAGTACGTGGATGCTTCTGATGGCACTTTCCGCCTGTACTTGGCGGCGTCGGATTCGCCGCGTGCGATTGCACCGGAGCGTCTGCACGAGCTGGCATTGGATGCGGGACTGGATGAAGACTCGATCGAGGTGTTTGAACACTTGGATGAGGCGATTGCCACCGCCATGGAGAACGCCCTCTTTGAGCAGGAGTCGGCGGGTGTGCTGATTACCGGTTCGATTACGGTGATTGGTGAGGCACGTACCCTGCTGGCGGCGCATGAGGAGGCGAAGACCCCCGGCGCTGAGGCTGAGGAGCTGCCGGATGAGCTGGGTGCCGAGGGCGCTTATGCGGGTTCTGCGGGCGCGGCGTCGGCTTCGACTCTGGCTGCCGCGGCGGCTGCGGCAGCCTCTGCTGAGTCGGATGAGCTGCTGGACGGCATCATGGCTGAGTTGGGTGGCGAGTCTGCGCCGGGTTCTTCACTGGAGGATTCGCTGGGTCTGCCGCTGGGTGACTCGTACACCGATGATTTCTTCGGTGGTGATGATTCCGAGGACGAGGCGGATCACTAAATTGACCTGTTGAGGTCATCGACATGAGGCGGGGTGCCGTTCTCTGGCTGGTTTTACTGGCTGAGCTGGTTCTTTTGGCTGCTGAGCTAGTATTGACCGGCTAGAGGAATTGCGCCCTGCCTTTTTTGTGTGCTGTTTTTGGGGCCCGTTTTGTATTTGGGAGAAAAAGAGTAGCTTCATGCCTGAAACCTAAGAGCCCTCATCCACCCCAAAAACGAAAAGAACGAAAATTTTCGGGTGCCGGGGGTACAAAACCGGGCACACCGTGGTATCCCGGTGCTATATTCACTGAGGCACCGGCCCCATTGTCTGAGGCTGCACCAATAAACCCGCATATATGCGTATACCAGCGACGGTATGCATTATCTCGAAAGGCAACTCTTATGTCCGCGCCCTTTGCTGATGTGAATGGAACTGATTCGTTCACTGAAACGTTGCGCCAGGAGAACATTGATACCTGGCTTTCTGCCACGAATCACCGCTTTGTGACTGAACTTTTTGAGGGCACGATTGCCCCGCAGGTTATGGCGGGGTACCTGGTGCAGGACTACCGCTTCCTCGATACCTTCCTCGCCCTGATTGGTGGCGCAATCGCCAATGCTGACACTCTCTCTGGGCGCTTGCGGTTGGCGCAGTTTGCTGGTGAAATTGCCGGTGATGAGAACACCTACTTCCTGCGTTGTTTTGAGACTCTGGGCGTGACCGAGCATCAGCGTGAATCCATACCCGATACAGAGGCGACCACCGGCTTTAAGCGTCTCTTCCTGGACGCTGCGGCAAGCGGCAGCTACGCGGCGATTCTATCGGTGCTGGTGGTTTGCGAGGGCCTGTACCTGGATTGGGCGTCAAAGGCTCCCACCAAGCGCCCCGATTCTTTTGTGCACCACGAGTGGATTACCCTGCACGACTACCCGGAGTTCCGTGAGCTGGTTGATTTCCTGCGCAGCGAACTGGACCGTGTGGGCCCCTCGGATGCGCAGCGTGCCCGTGAGTTCTTTAGCCGCGCGGTGGAGCTGGAGCAGCTGTTCTTTGATGAGTCGTACACCCACCCGCTGCCCTAACGTGCCGTCTGTGCGCTCCACGGTAGTTGCCGTGGGAGCTGCCGCGCGTTGATGAGGCGAATGCCCTAGAAAACATGCGCACCATGCCCCGAAAGGTTCCGCCCGCCGCTACGTTGCGGGCTCCTTCCGGGGTTTTCTGGGTTTAAGGTACGTCACAAAAACGCGCCTATTTGCATGATGTGAGGCGTCATATGGGAAATGTAAAAGCTAATGGCGTGCTATTTAGCAATGTGAGAGGCTAGGATAAATGGAGTACTGCTTCCGGGGTGCTGGCTATGCCGCGTCGGTGAATACCTCCTGACAAGCGGGGGGGCGCGCCTTTCAGGAACCTCCTAGAGGAACCTAGCGAACCCTCCCTGTGCCTCTCGGCTTGAAGATTGCCAGGCGCCCGAACACCCCAATTTTTCTGGCAGAGCTAAGACGGTACTGCCGTGAACGTACCACCGTAAAACACTATCTAAAGGAGTCGTATGAGTACTGCCGCATCGAGTACTACCGAGCCCACCCACGCTGAAAAAGAAGCGCAACACGGGCACACGGGAACCCCGGGCAGCTACTCAGACCGACAGCTCGGATTCTGGCTGGTTGGTGCTGGCCTGATTGCACTCATTTCTTCAGCGATTCTGGTGTATGAGCGCCTGCAGATTTACATTGATGCCGGCCACTCAACGGTCTGCGATATCAACGCCCTGCTCAGCTGCGGCACGGTGATGCGCTCGCCGCAGGCGGAAGCTTTCGGCTTCCCGAACCCGTTCATTGGTATGGTGGGCTTCTCGATTGTGGTGACTATCGGCGCCGCGATGATGGCGGGTGCACAGTTCAAGAAGTGGTTCTGGGGGTGCATGAACATTGGTTTGGCTGCAGCGACCGCGTTCACTATGTGGCTGTGGTACCAGACGACCTTCCAGATTAACGCTCTGTGCCTGTTCTGTATGATCGTGTGGATTATGACCATCATGCTTTTTGTGAAGACCACGGTCCGCAATATTTCGGCGGGTGTTATTCCGGCGTCGCAGTCGATGTGTGAGAGCGCTCGCGGCTGGTCCTGGTTTGCGGTTAGCCTGTGGCTGATCCTGATTTTCGGCATTATTGTGATCCGCTTCTTTGAGGTCATTATGAATATGATGCGCTAAGCGTTCATCTCTGAACTTGGTTTGAGGGCCGATACCCCGAACATGCAACGCCCCGGTACTTGTTGGTGCCGGGGCGTTACTGTGTCTGCGGGCGGGTGAGGCTGTGCAGGGTTGGGGGCCCGGTCTGGTTACGCCGGGTAGTGGGGAGGGGAGGGGCCGGTGGCGACCAGCGGGGAGGCGGAGTGGGTGCGTATAATGGTCAGGTATATTCTTGAACGGCATCGGACGGAGCCGTCCGCGGGGTTCACCTGCGACGTTGACTGCCTGCCGTTCTGCTGGAGACTAGATTCTTGATACCCCTTCGAGGAGAACCGTGAAGACTGCCGGAATTGCCGCAATGGGCGCTGCTGCCGTTATTTTTCTGACTGCCCTGCTGTTGCTGACCGCCGGTCACTTCTCGCTGCTGTGGGTAATTCTGCTGGTGGTTTCTCCGTTTGTTTTTATTCTGGGTGTTCCGTTTGCGACCGGTTCCGGTCCGGAGTATCTGCCGACCGACCCGAAGCTTGCTCAGCAGGTTCGTGAGGCGCGTGATGCGGAGCTGGGTCTGGACTAGCCCCTCCTCTCAAAGTTTTTTGAAGCCGGGTGGTGCGTAGTGGCACGCCCGGCTTTGCTGTGCCCGCTAGATGACCGCCATAATCTGTCCCACGCATCCTGCCCGAAAGTGGAGCCCGGATACGAAGGGTAGGGTGGCTTAGAAGCACACTCTACCGGGTATAATGGAACGCGGTGTCTTGTGCGCCCCGCACGCGCATAAAGATCCCCACCAACGCATCGAGGGAGAGTACCCGAAGAGCGCCGGCTATAAGCCGCGGAGCATAACTGTCGCACCGCGCGAGCCGCCCGCCACGGCGAAGAAACCCGAAGACCGGCAGAACACCCAGGAAGGGTGTGAGCGTGCCGTGCTCGAGAGCGAGGTGGCTGTGACCGTCGCGGCGCGCTCTGCGTTCCGCCCGCTCGCCCCTTACGGCAGAAGCACTGAACGAGATAGTGCCCGGTAGCGCCAATGAATGTGCACTGTAAGGTGAAGCTTGAGCCGCGGTGACAGCAACTAGGCTTTGCGCTGTATGCGCGCTATTAAAATCCTTGCGGTGCGGAGCAGGGTGTAACGAAAGAAGATTAATGTCTGACGAGAAGAACGTCGAACTTGGGGTTTTTGAGGCGCTGAACGCCCTCGCGGAGGAGAAGAACGCCTCTGCAGAGACCCGTGAAACTCTGCGTAAAAATGTTCGTGAGAGCTCTGAGGCCCAGCAGGGTACTGAGCGCCGCCGCCCGGGTCGCCCGAAGAAGGAGAAGGCTTCTGAGGTTCCCCTGGATGAGGCGATTGCTACTGGCCTGACTAACCTGCGTAACGCTAAGGCTAAGCACGCGCCAGCACCGAAGGTTGCCGCTCCCGCTGTGTCTGAGGCCGAGGTTGCTTCTACTCTAGATAGCCTGTTTGAGGTTGCTGAAAAGAAGGCGGCTGAGTCTGCTGTCGTGGAGAACACCGCGAAGGTCGAGACTGTCGAGAAGACCGCGAAGGTTGAGGAAGTTGTTACGCCCGCCGCTGCGCCTGCTGAGTCTACCGTTGAGATGAAGGAAGAGACCGCCAAGGTTGAGGTCGTAACCCCGACAAAGGCTGAGGAAGCTACCGAGAAGGTCGCTGAGAAGAAGCGCCCTATGAAGAAGGCTGCCGCTCAGAAGGCGGAAGTTGCCGAGGCTAACGCAGCTGAGGTGTCTGTACCCGCCGCGGAGCAGCCCGCTGAGACTGCTGTAGTTGCGGAGGAATCTGCAACCGAAGAAGCTACTTCTGAGGCACCCGCCGCAGAAGAATCTGCTGAAAAGCCCGCAGCTGAGGAACCCGTAGCTGAGGAGTCTGAAGTAGCTCCCGAGCCGGTAAAGACCATTAGCGACCTACAGCGCGAAAAGCTGCAGGAGCTACGCTCGCGTACCCCCATGGGTGCGATGCCGCTGTTCATGGCTCCCGAGCCGGAGGAGCTGAGTGATCTCGCTATCGCCGCCAAGCTGGAGCGTGAGGCACGCCGCGCCGCTGCCGAGGAGCAGAAGCGTAAGGAGCGCATGGAGCGCCGCCGCGAGGAGGCTGCCGCTGAGGCTGAGGTGACGAGCCACCGTCGCCGTCGCCGTCGCCGCGGTACCGAAGATATTGAGATTGAGGGCGGAGTTGATGATGAGGTTGAGACCGTCACCAAGGTGCGTGCACCGCGCCTGGCTGACTCTCACGCATCCAACACTGTGACCGGTGTGCGTGGTTCTACCCGCCTGGAGGCGAAGCGCGTGCGCCGCCGCGAGTCCCGTTCCCTGGGTCGCCGCCGGCACATCGTGACCGAAGCCGAGTTCCTGGCCCGCCGCGAGTCCGTGGACCGTCAGATGCTGGTTCGCCAGAAGGACGGTCGCATCCAGATTGGCGTGCTCGAGGATGGCGTGCTGGCTGAGCACTTCGTGTCCAAGACCCAGCAGGATTCCCTGATTGGTAACGTGTACCTGGGTAAGGTACAGAACGTTCTGCCGTCCATGGAAGCTGCATTCGTTGACATTGGACGCGGCCGTAACGCTGTGCTGTACGCGGGCGAGGTCAACTGGGATGTCACCGGCCTGGACGGTGCACCCCGCAAGATTGAGAACGCCCTGAAGCCCGGCGATTCGGTTCTGGTGCAGGTCACCAAGGACCCGATTGGCCACAAGGGTGCCCGCCTGACCAGCCAGGTTTCCCTGCCCGGTCGCTTCCTGGTGTACGTGCCGGGTGGTTCGATGACCGGTATTTCCCGCAAGTTGCCCGACACTGAGCGTGCTCGTCTGAAGAAGATTCTGAAGGACAAGCTGCCCGAGGGTGCTGGCGTGATTGTTCGTACCGCGGCGGAGGGTGCTTCTGAAGAGGAGCTGACTCATGATATTAACCGTCTGCGTGCGCAGTGGGAAGAGATTCAGGAGAAGGCTAACTCCCGCAAGGTGCTGGCTCCTGAGATGCTCTACCAGGAGCCCGACCTGATGATTAAGACCGTGCGTGACGTCTTCAACGAGGACTTCACCGCGATGATTGTTCAGGGTAAGAACGCGTGGGATTCCATCGAGGCGTACGTAACCTACGTGGCCCCGGACCTGGTGTCCCGCCTGCAGCAGTGGGATGGTGATGACGACCTCTTCGATCATTACCGCATTAACGAGCAGCTGGCGAAGGCTCTGGACCGTAAGGTGTACTTGCCTTCGGGTGGTTCGCTGGTAATTGACCGTACCGAAGCCATGACCGTGGTGGACGTGAACACCGGTAAGTTCACCGGTAGCGGCGGCAACCTGGAAGAGACCGTCACCAAGAACAACCTGGAAGCTGCTGAGGAGATTGTCCGTCAGCTGCGTCTGCGCGATATTGGTGGCATTATCGTCATTGACTTCATTGACATGGTGCTTGAGTCGAATCGTGACCTGGTTCTGCGTCGTCTGATTGAGTGCCTGGGCCGTGACCGTACCAAGCATCAGGTGGCTGAGGTGACTTCGCTGGGTCTGGTTCAGATGACCCGTAAGCGCCTGGGTACCGGTCTGCTTGAGGTCTTCTCGGAGCCCTGTGAGCAGTGCGCCGGTCGTGGCCTGGTGGTTCATGATCAGCCGCTGAGCGGTCGTAACGGTGGCGCGTCGGATTATATCCACCGCCATGAGCGTAATGACCGTAAGCGTAGCCGTGCCGCTGCCCGCGAGGATTCTCGTGACCAGCAGAAGCAGGACGCTCTGGAGTCGAAGAAGGCTGAGCGCCGTAATGCTATGGCTGCGGTGGCTGCCGCATCCGCTCCGAGTGAGGACGTTTCGGAGGAAATTGCTTCGACCCGTAAGAAGCGTAAGCGCCGCAAGCGTTCACGCCGCGCGGAGACCGCTGAGCTTTCGCTTGAGCAGGAGATTCAGGGTATTGCCGAGGCTGCCGGCGAGCAGACTCACGCGGAGGTCGCTCAGCGTGAAGACAAGGTCGCGGAGGTCACCGAGGGCAACTGGATCGGTGAGCAGGGCGGTTTCTCCCTGGAGCAGCTGGCAAACGCGTTCGACCGCGTGGAGGAGGAGTCCGCTGAGGATTCCTCGAAGGAATCTGCTGAGGACCGTTGGGATGAGCGTCGTTCGTCCAAGCGTGGCGGTAAGAAGTCTTCTCGTAACCATAAGCGTCGCGAGCTGACTGATGCAGATATTGCCGCTGTAGAGGATTCCGGTGCGGGTGCTCTGGAGGATGAGCACCACGTTGACCCGGAGCTCGACCCGCGCTTTACCCGTTCGTCGGATCGTTTTGAGGCGATTCGCGCCGGCGAGGCGAAGGCCCGTGCTTCTCAGAAGGCCGGCCGTATTGCCCGCGCTGAGGGTGAGTTGTTCCGTTCGGGCCGTGAGGACCGTGCGGCTAAGCGCTCGGAGCACAAGCGCTCGGAGCATAAGGGCGCGGAGGCAACCTCCGGCGAGCAGAAGGCTCAGGAATCCAAGCGTGTTGAGCGTGAGGACCTGCGCATCGAGGATGTTCGCGAGACTCCGCGTGCGTCCCGCCGCCGTGCTCGTCGTGCCGCTGATGAGAAGCGCGCCGAGAAGGCAGCTGAGCAGGCACCCGCGAAGGCTGATAAGGTTCAGAAGTCTGAGTCTCGTACGGTTGTGACCGGCGTGATTGGTGCTCCGGCTGTGACCGGCGTGGTGGGCGCAGCTCCTGCAGCGGTTGAGGCGCCGGTTGAGAACCCCCAGAAGCCTGCAGCTCAGGTGCCCGGTTTGACCCCGCGTAAGCGTCGCACTCGCCGTGCGGCTTCGAGCGCCGGTGCCGGTGCTCAGGTCGTGACCGTGGACGCTTCCGAGCGTGCTGAGGGTTCCGTGGTCGCTTCCGCTTCTGTTGCGGATGTGGCTCCGGTGTCTAATGACGCTTCGGCCCCTGTCTTGTTCGGCATTGGCGTGGCCGCTGCCGACATTAAGCGTGAAGGTAAGGACGATTAGTCTTTAGCTTCCAATCATCGGAATTACGATGGTGTGTGTATGTCGAGCCCCGGTGGGGTGGAGTAATCTACCTTGCCGGGGCTTGCCTATGGGCGGCTGTCTCAGCGTTGTTGATACGGACGGGTTGCGTGTGGTTTATGTACGGTGCGTGTGCAGGTTGAGTAGTATCACGTGCCGACTTCGAGCGTTCCGCAAAATTATCTATTGCGTGGCACGTAGATCATGCCGTATCCTTAAGGACTGGTGTTTATCTCAGTGAAGCCCTATCGACGCAGGGCCAGCGGGAGACACCGCTCCCACCCGCATCGTCTTCGGCGCGGTCGAGTAAGCGGCTGAGTTTTGAACGTGCGGGAGAGAGACACCACCGGTGAGCCTCGCGTGTTGGCTTCAGCGGGCAATCCCGCCGGAACGCACGGGCCGTTCCTCCTTGTTCGCGGTCATTCGACTGGCGGGGGAGGGCGCACAGCAATGAAAGCGCAGGCTGCTCATTCGTGTGAGATTCAAGAAGCAAAGTTGTCGAGAAAAGTGAGTCCCATAGTGGCATACGCGATTGTACGCGCTGGCGGCCGCCAGGAGAAGGTTTCCGTAGGCGACCTCGTTACCCTTGACCGTGTTGCAGGCGAGCCCGGTAGCACCATCGAGCTGCCCGTGCTGCTGCTCGTCGACGGTGACAAGGTCACCGCTGACGCAAAGTCCCTGGCTTCCGCCAAGGTTGTTGCTGAGAAGGTTGAGGACCTGCGCGGTCCGAAGATCGTTATTCAGAAGTACAAGAACAAGACCGGTTACAAGAAGCGTCAGGGCTTCCGCGCCGAGCTGACCACCGTCAAGATTACCGCTATCAACGCGTAATCGAAACGACCGGAATTCAACCCTAAGGTAGGAATACAGAATGGCACATAAGAAGGGCGCAAGCTCCACCCGTAACGGCCGTGACTCGAACCCCCAGTACCTCGGTGTTAAGCGCTACGGCGGCCAGTCCGTCAACGCAGGCGAGATTCTCGTTCGTCAGCGCGGCACCCACTTCCACCCCGGCCTGAACGTTGGCCGTGGTGGCGACGACACCCTGTTTGCTCTGGCAGCAGGCACCGTCGAATTCGGTACCCGCAAGGGCCGCAAGGTCGTTAACATCCTGGCAGCAGCTGAGTAATACTCACCGCTAGGGCAGAGGGGGTAGGCGTTAGTCTACCCCCTCTCGCTATGACCTCGAATGCCGTGGATGCCCGCCTGTGCTGGGCTCCACGATGAGGCGCACCCCAACCCGGTCGCGCCTGCCGCCGCATCCGCAACATGATTGGTGTGTGCCGTGCGGTGGCGAAGTGAAGATTTTCCAAGATAAGGAGAACCCGTGGCAGAATTCGTGGACCGCGTGGTCTTGCATGTATCTGGCGGTCGCGGAGGTAACGGCTGCGTCTCCGTGCGACGTGAAAAGTTTAAGCCTCTGGGCGGCCCTAACGGTGGTAACGGTGGTAATGGCGGCGCGGTGATTCTGCGCGTGGATAACCAGACCACGACCCTGCTGGAGTACCACCACAGCCCGCACCAGCACGCCCCGAATGGCGATATTGGTCGTGGCGATATGCACCACGGCTTTAACGGTGAGGACCTGATTCTGACCGTGCCGCAGGGTACTGTGGTGAAGGACCGCGAGGGTAATGTTTTAGCTGACCTGCTGCGTGTGGGCGATGAGTACGTTGCTGCCCCTGGCGGTATGGGCGGTCTGGGTAACGCTGCGTTGGCTTCGGCTAAGCGTAAGGCTCCCGGTTTTGCTCTGTTGGGCACCCCCGGTGAAGAGGCTGATATTGTTCTGGAGCTCAAGTCCATTGCGGATGTGGCTCTGGTGGGTTATCCCTCGGCGGGTAAGTCTTCGTTGATTGCTGCGATTTCTGCGGCGCGTCCGAAGATTGCTGACTACCCATTCACCACTTTGATCCCGAACCTGGGTGTGGTGCAGGCGGGCGATGTTCGCTACACCGTCGCGGATGTTCCCGGTCTGATTGAGGGCGCTTCGGAGGGTCGCGGTCTGGGTCACCGCTTCCTGCGCCATGTGGAGCGTTCTTCGGCTCTGGTGCATGTGATTGACTGCGCTACTTTGGAGCCGGGCCGCGACCCGATCAGTGACTTTGAGGTGATTCGCGGCGAGCTGGAAAACTACGAGGTTGACCCGACTGCAGGTGTGACCGTGCCGTTGCATGAGCGTCCGCAGATTGTGGTTCTCAATAAGATTGACGTTCCTGAGGCTCGTGAGCTGGCTGAGTTTGTTCGCCCTGAGTTTGAGGAGATGGGCTTCGAGGTCTTTGAGATTTCGACTGCTTCCCATGAGGGTCTGAAGTCTCTGATTTTTGCGATGGCAAAGCTCGTGGAGGAGGACCGCGTGGCTCGTGCCGCTGCCGAGAAGGAAGCGGAGCGTGTAGTCGTTGAGGCTCCTGTGGTTCGCCCGAAGGGGTTCCGCGGTAAGAAAAAGCAGGAGTTCATTATTCGCCGCGAGGAGCGTAACCTTGAGCCGCTGTTCCGCGTGATTGGTGAGAAGCCTGAGCGTTGGATTCAGCAAACTGACTTCAATAATGATGAGGCTGTTGGCTACCTGGCGGACCGCCTGGCGCGCCTGGGTGTTGAGGACGAGCTGTTCAAGGCTGGTGCTCGTGCCGGTGATGCCGTGGTGATTGGCGAGAACGATAACTCGGTGATTTTCGATTGGGAGCCGACCATGGTCGGTGGCGCTGAGCTGCTGTCCTCCCCGCGTGGTACGGACGCTCGTCTGGAAGAGCTCATTCGCCCGACTCGTGCGCAGAAGCGTGTGGAGTACAAGGAGCGTATGGACGCGAAGGCGGAGGCTCGTGCCGAGCTGGAGTCCGAGCGCGTTGCAGGCGTGTGGACTGAGTCGGTTGAGTACCGCAAGAAGTTGAAGGAAGGCAAGGTCGACGAGAATATCGACATGCCGAACGTCGACGACTAATAGCTGAAGCGTTAGCTGTTGCATAGACAGTGAATGGTGCCGTGCATCGGGGTTTGCTCCGGTGCGCGGCACTTTCTTGTGTTCGCGATGCTTTCTTGTGTTCTCTGCGGTTGCTTCTCGCGCTGGATGTGTGTGTCGGAACATGCGGGTGAGCCTGTGGCGAACCTGCGGTCGGGCATGCTGGTTGGGTATTCCACTGGCGGCTTAGCTCACCCCCGTCATTTCGGGTTTTTTAACCGGAAGCAGGTAGCATAGAGGGGAATGTACGCGGGCACCGTTTTCGGTGTTGCGTACCTTCTGTATACCTGCCCGCATCCGCACCTGTGGTGGCTCTTTAAGTTGCCCTGGCGCGGTCTCTGTCCCCAGCAAGGACGGCATTTGTGACTGACCAGCCTGTTCACCTTGATTTTGGTGCTTTGAGTACCGAGTCGATTCCCCCGCGCACTCCCGGCCGGGTGCGTCTGGGCGTGATGGGTGGAACCTTTGACCCGATTCACCACGGACACCTGGTGGCAGCTAGTGAAGTTGCCGCCGTGTTCGACCTGGATGAGGTTGTTTTCGTTCCGACCTGTCAGCCCTGGCAGAAGGTGGGGGAGCGGCATGTGAGTGATGCTGAGCATCGCTACCTGATGACGGTGATTGCGACCGCGTCGAATCCGCGTTTTACAGTGAGCCGTATTGATATTGACCGTGGCGGCGCCACCTACACCTTTGATACGCTTAACGAGCTGCGCGCCCTGCGCCCGGATGCTGACCTGTTCTTCATTACCGGTGCGGACGCGATCAGCCAGATTATGACCTGGCGCAATGCCCATAAGCTGTGGGATTTGGCGACTTTTGTGGGCGTGACCCGCCCCGATCATGAGCTGGATCCGCCGCTGGCAGAGGGTCGTCATATTACGACCCTAAAGATTCCTGCGATGGCGATTTCTTCGACCGATATTCGTCGCCGCGCAGCTGAAGATGCCCCCATCTGGTACCTGGTGCCGGATGGTGTGGTGCAGTACATTACTAAGTACGGCCTGTACAAGAAGGACGCCTTGACGGCGTACCGTGACGGCTTGCCCCGCGTGAAGGATGAGTCTGGGCAGGCACCCCCAATGGACGAATAATGAGGGAACACATGAGTGAAGCTACGGGTTCGAAGCCCTATAGCGAGGACGAAGCGTACCTCTACGAGACGTACGTGACCGAGGACGGTATTGAGGTGCCGCCGCCCACTAAAGTGATGGGTCCGCGCCGTCTTGCCCGTTACCGTGAAGAAGTTGCCGAGTACCTGCGTGCGAGCCGCCGCGGTGAGCCCGCGAAGCCTGTTGCCAACATGGGCTCAGTGGTTCATACGGACGCTATCGACCCGCGGGTTCTGGCTGTTCAGCGTCGTTTTGCAGCGCTGGCTGCTCAGGGCAAGATTGACACTGAGGCGAACGATGAGGAGAAGCTGCACGAGCCTGCTCCTCTGACCACTAGCCTGCGTGTTCTGCGCCCCGAAGACATCGCGCAGAACCGTGTGGATGCGACCAGCCCCTCCGCGGTGGATAACCCGATGAATTCTTCGATCCCGATCATTGCCGTGGTCAAGAAGGAGAAGCCGGAACCCGAGCCTGAGCTGCACCAGTACCTGGTGCGCGATGAGCCGAAGGTTGAGAAGATGGACAGTTCTGACACTGAGGCTGAGCACACCGAGGCTGCTTCCGCTGAGGAAGAGACCGTTGAGGTTGCTGAGGTTGAAGAATCTGCTGACGAGCTGCCCACCCGCGTGAGCGCGGTGGACGCGCAGGGTCTTGATCTGAGCGTGCTGGATAGTGCCTCCGCTGGTGACACCGTGGATTCGGTGGACGGCGACCCGACTGTTGCTCTGAGCCCGGATGAGGTTGAGGAGCTGTTGCAGCGCATGGTGGATCGTCAGAATCCCGAAGAGGCACTGGTCGAGGAGACTGCTGAAGAGTCCGAAGAGGACTCTGAGGATGAAGAGTCTGAACCGGCTGAGCCGAAGTCTGCTTCGACTGTTTCTGCTGAGGCTTCGGAGGCAGCTGAGGAAGAGTCTGCTTCTGAGAGCGCTGTTGAGAAGGGTGAAGAGGTTCTGCAGCCTGCGCGGAAGACCTCCCTGGCGTGGCTGTGGATTGTGCTGCTGCTCGCCCTGTTCGTTGTTGGTTTGATTATGATTTTTGGCCCTAAGTAGGCCGTGAACAATGCACCCCTGTTGCGGGTGCTGCCGGTGGGTGTTCTGCTGGCAAGGAAGGAAAATATGACTGCTGCACAGTCCTCGATTGAGGCTCTGCGCATTGCCGCCCGCGCTGCGGAGGAGAAGCAGGGAACTAACCTGTTCGCTGTGGATGCATCCGACGCGATGGGTCTGATCGATGGCTTCCTGGTGGTTTCTGCCCACAATGAGCGCCTCGTGAACGCTGTTGCGGATGAGGTTGAGGATGCTCTGCGTGAGCAGGCAGGCCTGAAGCCGGTTCGCCGTGAGGGGCGTTCCTCGGGTCGTTGGATTCTGCTGGACTTCGGCGACATTGTCGTGCACGTTCAGCATGAGGAGGACCGCGAGTTCTACGCTCTGGATCGTCTGTGGGCTGAGGCTCCGCGTATTGAGCTGGGCGTTGAGAACGAGGCTCCCTTCGACATTGAGGGTGAGACTGAGGAGGATGCTGCACGCATTATTCCCGCTCAGGATGAGGCGTAAGCTTCCGCTTATTTTTAGCTGATGAGGGGTGGACTCTGCTGGTGCTGTATGGTGCCCGCGGGGTCCGCCCCTTTCTGTGTGTTTGTGGGTGTTTCTGTATGCCCGGTTGCTCCGGAACTTTTTTGTATTTTTGGGTGTGCTGGTTTGCAACGTTCTCCGTGGTGTGTGTAATATATTCATGTTGCCTTATTGAGGTCACTAACAGAATATGGGGATATGGCGCAGCTGGTAGCGCATCTGCATGGCATGCAGGGGGTCAGGGGTTCGAGTCCCCTTATCTCCACGTTTTCCTCGGTTGAGGAGCTTTTCGCCCGGTTCTTGTGAATCGGGCGATTTTGCTATCTGCCGGTAGGTTTTGGTAGCCGACAATTCTTTAGAGCTGACGGTGTAGTGAGTAGTTGAGGAGCCACTCATGGGAGCACACAAACATCACCATGGGCACGACCATTCGCATGCCCCGAGCCCGGAGGACGCCGCTTCGATGCGTCCGCGTCTGCTGATTGCGTTCAGCTTGGCGGTCGTTATTGTGTTGGCTCAGGCGATTGGGTCGTTGGTCACGGGAAGTCTTGCGCTGCTGACTGATACGGCGCACGCCCTGGCGGATGCCTCAGGCCTGCTGGTAGCACTTACAGCGGCTTCACTGATGACCCGGCCCGCGACGTCCCGCCATACATGGGGTTTCCGGCGCATTGAGGTGCTTGCCGCTCTCGGACAGTCGGTGCTGCTGCTGGCGGTGGGTATCTACACGGCGGTGGAGGGCGTGCATCGCCTGTTCGCCCCGCCGGCGGTACCCGGCACCGAACTGCTGATCTTTGGTGTGGTTGGCCTGGTCGCGAACGCTATTGGTATTGCGGTGCTGGCTACGGCGAGGAATACGAACTTCAATATGCGTGCCGCGTTCCTGGAGGTGCTCAATGACGCCCTGGGTTCGTTGGGTGTGATTGTGGCAGCTATCGTGATTTGGCTGACCGGCTTCTATCAGGCGGATGCCCTTGCCGGTCTGCTTATTGCGGCGCTGATTGTGCCGCGTGCGATGCGTCTGATGAAGCAGACGACTGCGGTGCTCATGGAGTTCACCCCGGACGGCCTGGACCTGGATGCGATGCGTGAGCACATGCTACGCGTTGACGGCGTTGTAGAAGTGCACGATGTGCACGCCTCGATGGTGGCGACCGGCCTGCCGGTGGTGACCGCGCACGTGGTGGTTGCCGATTCGTGTTTCCGTGACGGGTCTGCGGTGGCGATTTTGGACCGTATCCGTTCATGTGTGGCGAGCCATTTTGAGGTGTCGGTGGAGCATTCAACGTTCCAGTTGGAGACTGCCGAGTTGGGTGGTCGTGAGCCGGCTTCGATTCGCCACCCCTAAGCCACCTGAAAACCCTGCGTGTATGATTTCTGCGGGCCGAAATGGCAGGGGAGTGCCTACCGTATATTTGGTAGCTCAACTACGCAAAAGATACACTCATTAGGGAGCAAAAGGTGCTCCTCACCCGCATACATTGACAGGCTTCGCAGCTTGTGGGGGATTGCCGCACTAGCCGGCCTGTAATGGCACAGCCGGCAGTCGCATCCTCGAATTGTTGACGAGAAAAACCACGATTAGCAGCAGATACGGAATACTATGCATTCACCTATTGCCACTTACCTGACCGAGACCCTCGAGTCGGTCGCTTCTGATACCTCCGGTGAGCTGGCAAACTACATTCCGGAACTTGCCGCCGTGGACCCGGACAAGCTTGCCGCGTCCATCGCCATGGTTGATGGTGAGCAGTACGCCGCCGGTGACTCTGATGTGGAGTTCACGATCCAGTCGATTTCTAAGCCGTTCGTGTACGCCCTAGCGCTCGCGGACCGCGGCTATGATGACGTGCTTGCGAAGGTGGGCGTGGAGCCTTCCGGCGAGCCGTTCAATGAGCTGTCCCTGGAAGATGACTCCGGTAAGCCGCTGAACCCGATGATTAACGCCGGCGCAATTACCACCCATTCGCTGGTGGGTCCTCCCGGTGCGACTCAGGGCGAGCGCATGGAACGCGTCATTTCTGGTCTGTCTGCGTTTGCAGGCCGCCGCCTGTCGGTGAATGAGCGCGTGTATGAGTCTGAGCTGGAGCACGCGCACCGCAACTACGCGATTGCGCACATGCTGCGCGGTCACGGCATCCTGACCGGTGACCCGACCGTGGCGGTGCAGGGTTACACCCGCCAGTGCTCGCTAATGGTGACGGTCAAGGATTTGGCGTTGATGGCGGCGACTTTGGCGAACTATGGTGTGCATCCGGTGACGGGTGAGCAGGTGGTCCCTAAGGACGTGGTGCGTCAGGTGCTGAGCGTCATGTTCACGTGCGGTATGTATAACGCTGCGGGCGACTGGGCGACCCAGGTGGGTGTTCCGGCTAAGAGCGGCGTGGGCGGCGGCATTATTGGTGCGGTGCCCGGTCAGCTGGGTGTGGCGACGTTCTCGCCGCGCCTGGATGGTCACGGTAACAGTGTGCGTGGTGTGGAGCTGTTTGAGCAGTTCTCTGATGACATGGGCATGCACGTGATGAACGTTCCGACGGTGGCTCGTTCGGCGTTGCGCGCGAACTACCAGGTCGGTTCGGGTGATGAGTCTATGCGCCTGATTCAGCTGCAGGGCCGTATCCGTTTTGCGGGTGCGGAGCGTGTGATTCGTGAGATTGTGGAATCTCCGTTAGAGGGTTCGAAGGTCGCCCTGGATGTTACTCGCGTGTACGCGGTGGATGAGGTCGCTCAGAGCATGCTCCTGGAGCTGATGCGTCGCCTGCGGAATGACGGGTACAAGGTGTATCTGATTGATAATGATGAGACGATTACTGATACGGATGCTCTACGTAGTATGGGCGTGAAGGTTCTGACGAACCCGGCGGCGGTGACTTCTGCCGAGTCGGATAGTGAGCGTGTGGCTGAGGCTGATGCTGAAGAGGCTGCGGAGGCGGCGGCCATAGAGGCGCTGAATGCGCTGGAGCCTGCTGAGGCGCAGCAGTCGGTAGCTTCAGAATCTGAGTAGGTGTGTTTTTGAGCTGGGTCGTATCTGTGCGGCTGACTGCCGGATGCGTGTTTGAAGTCCCCTTTCCGGGGTGCGTTCTGAAGGGAACGCATTGCGGGAAGGGGCTTTATTGTTCATAATGTAATATTTTGAATTTTTCGATAGCTCAGGGCATGCCCCGCTATACACTCATAATATGAACACTGTTCCACACCCAGAAACACCTATCACTCCTCGTCAATCTGCTATCGCCAACCCCGCGACTGATCACATGATATCGGGCGCCTCTGCCCGCGCCTCCATCGGTCGACGGGAACTTTTACAGCATATTGGTACCTATAGTCTGGGTACTGCGGGTTTTGGTCTGCTGGGTCTTGGACTGAGCGGCTGCACCCCGCCCGCGGCGAAAGATGCCCACGGGGCGTCGGCTGGTGGTTCTGCCTCGGGTAGCGCGTCGGGTAATGCTTCTGCGACTCCTTTGCCAACCGCCGCGGTGTCTAAGACCGCTTCTGCGACTGCTGCCTCGTCAAACCCGGTTCCCGTAGCGCGCACCTGGACTGGCCCGCAGACCGGCCTTCCCGGTGAGGGTAAGTATATTGCGTGGACGGTTGATGACGGTGCCGACCCGGAGGTGGTGCGCGCCTACGCGGAGTTTGCCCGCCGTACCGGTACACGTCTGACGTTTTTTGTGAACTGTCAGTATCCGGCATTCAAGCAGCATCGTGACCTGTTGTTGCCGCTGGTGAAGAGTGGGCAGTTGCAGATTGCAAACCATACGTATAGTCATCCGGCGTTGACGAGTTTGACGGATGAGCAGATTGTGCGTGAGCTGACCCGTAATGATGAGGAGATTATGCGGCTTTTTGGGGTGTCTTCGAAGCCGTATTTCCGCCCGCCGTACGGGTATTATGATGCGCGCGTGTTGGCGGCTGCGGCCTCGTGTGGTTTTACGCGCCCGGTTCTGTGGTACGGGTCGTTGGCGGATTCGTCTAATATTTCTTCGGCTGAGGTGTATGCCTACGCGGAGAAGTACGCTTTGGCTCAGCATATTGTGATTGGGCATTTGAATTATCGGGGTGTGGTGTCTGAGTTGGACCGTATTCGGGAGTTGTTAGATCGGCGCGGTTTGACGACGGTGACGATTCGTGATTATTACGGGTAGTGCGGAGGAGTCCTGGCGGGGGTTGTGGTGGGTATACTGGGAGGCATGATGAAGCTTCCTCAGAATCCTATCCTTCGACAGGTGTACCGTTTCCGTGAGCCGCTGCTGCTTCTGCTGTATTATTCGCTGTCTTTTCTGGGTGTGCGGTGGATGCGCACGGGGCATCCGCGTGTGGCGGCGGTGTGGTCTGTTGGTTTGTGGCTGAATTTGGTGGTGCGCGGCATGGGCCAGCTGGTGCGTATGCTGGTGCCGGTCCTGCAGGATGCGGAGGCGCGCCGTGCTCGTGCTGAGCGTGCCCGCGCCTACCAGCCGCGCTAACCCCCCTGCTACCCGCAGGTTCTTACCCTGTGCGGATTCTATGCTGACATGCTGAAGCCCCCTCGTACTAGAAATAGTACGAGGGGGCTTCGCTATATCTGGGGGCACCAGCCAGGGACGCTAGGGGAGTAGCGCCCCGACCGGGATAGCTCTAGCGGGCAGCACTAGCCAGAACCATTGCCCAGAGCCGCCGCTAGGAGCAGTTGCCGTTCATATCGCAGGACGGACCCGCCTCCGAGGCACCCGTCAGCGGGTTCAACAACTCAACCTGATGGGTCTGCTCCCACACCTGACGCAGCGCCTGCACCAGCGCCTCCGCAGGCTGCGCACCACTGACCGCCCACTTCGACTCAATCAAGAAGAACGGCACGCCGTTAATACCCAGCTGGCGCGCCAACTGCTCGTCGGCACGCACATCCGCCGCGTAACGGTCGCTCTTCAACACCGCCTCAACCTCGGCAGTATCCAGGCCAATCTCAGAAGCAATATCCAGAATCGACTCGTGATCCTGCACCGAACGGCCCTCCGTGAAGTATGCCTTCTTAAACGCCTCCTCCGCCGCCGACGCCAAACCCTGCTCCGCCGCATAATGAATCACACGGTGCGCATCAAACGTGTTACCGTAGCGTGCCTGACGCCAATTGAAATCCAAACCCACCTCGCGGGCACGCTCCGCCAACGACTCCTGGCTCGCAATCGCCTGCTCCAACGGCATCTGATACTTACCGGCAATCAGCTCAGGCAACGAACCGGCAGGATGCTCCGTAGCCGACGGGTCCAGCTCAAAACTATGCCACACCACCTCAACCTCGTCACGGTGCTCAAACTCGGCGAGCGCCTGCTCCAGGTTACGCTTGCCCACGTAGCAGAAGGGGCACACAATATCGGACCAAATATCAATACGCATAGTATCTATTCCTCTCACACTAGGACACGGCAACTGCCGTAACTGTACGACCACCTAACACCCCGGCTGCCACGTTTATTCCTGCCGGGCATGGCAAAGCCCCCTCGTGCCGCTCCGCATGGGAACCGGAGCCAAGGGGGCTTAGCACACACGATATACGCGAGCCTATCGACGGGAAGCCGCCGGAGCGGTAGTGGCAGTAGCCACAGGTGCAGTCGTAGCCTGCTGGTTTGCCGCTACCTCATCCTCATAGCGGGTGGTTGGTGCCTGAGTCGGAGCCTCAACGGTAGACTTCTGGGTAGGGGTTTCCGGTGCCTCAGCGGTCTGCTCGGGTGCCGGGGTGTTCTCCTCCGGGGTAGGAGTCGGTTCGGGCGCTGCCGCCTTAATCTCTTCCTCGGATGCGTCACCGTAGTAGTCGTGAATCGTCACCGCAGTCAGACCGCGGTCATCGAGTAGGCCCTTCACCTTATCGAGAATCGGGATGATCGTCTCGTAGTTCAAGTGACCCAGCACAATCTGCTGCGGCAGCATGTAGCGGATGCAGCGCGTGTAAATCACGCGGGCGCTCGTCTTCGCCTCATCGCCGGTAGTGCCGTTCCACATGACCGGGCGGGTAAAGCCAATCTCGCCTGCAGCCTTCAGCACCGCATCGTTGTAGCGGCCGTAGGGCGGGCGGAAGTACGGCTTTGACGAGACACCGAACATGCTCATAATTTCGTCTTCGTTACGCTGCAGCTCTTCTTTCACACCCTCAGCGTCCAGGGTGGTCAGGTCGGCGTGGCTGTAGGTGTGGTTCGCAACCTGAATCTGGCCGCTCTGAACCAGTGGACGCAGCAATGACACATGCTCCTTAAAACCGGTGTACGAAGCGTTAATGAAGAATGTCAGGCGCGTATTCGTACGCTTCGAAAACTCAGCGTAGCCGCGAATCGCCTCCGGGCTCGCGCCGTCATCAACAGTCCACGCAATATACTTGCCGTCACCAATGAGGGAATTGCCAATGCCGGGCCATTCGCGCGGCTTATCAACCGGGTTGCCAGCAGCAGCAACGGTCGGTGAATTCGTGGCTGCGGGGCGAGTAGCAGCAGTGGTCTCGCCGCCAGCCTGATACGGAGTGAAATTGCCGCTGGTGCCGTCGTAGTCATTTGACTTCTTCGAGCAGGCAGCAAGCAGCGGAAGCATAGCAGTGCCGAGCACAAAAAGTCGGCGGTTAGGCTGTGAGTGGGTCATACTCTCCAGGATAACGCCCCCACCTGCAAGGAACGAAGCTGAACAGCGAATACACCCCTAAATAATGTGCACATCACACCGCACGTTCAGCACCACAGTATTAATAGGTATAAAACTAGGTATAAGAACACAAAATTAAGAAGCCTCAAGCCGGTAACGCTCCGCTACACTAGTGGGATGGAGAATTTGGGCACTCACGAATTGCGCAACCTTGTGAACGATGCTGCCGACGAGGCAGTCAACATCGGCTACCGTGTTGCTGACCGGCTGCACAGGTGGCGCGAAAAGCACGCTATCGCCGCTGGCCGTGAGCCTATCCTCGTGCCCACCGAAGGCTACGGTCGCACCGCCTCCGACGGCAGCCCCGGCTGGGTCCGCGTCATCGCCCGCGCAGTCTACAAGACGGTCAACCTCGAACGCCTCCTGCAGGTTGTAGAAGGCACCCAAGACACCGCCAACCCTATGCGCGGCTGGCGCTCCTTCACTGCAACCGCAATGTCCGATGCACCCGTCACCATCGTCATTGACGGCACCAAGTATGAGGCGTACACCGACCACGGCGGCGTGCTTGACGTCAAACTTAGCATCGACCTCGAACCCGGCATACACGAAGTCATCATGTACGTGCCCGGCTCTCGTGCTGTAGCAACCAGCGTCTACATCGTTCCCGAAAGCCAGAAGCTCGGCGTCATCATGGACGTCGATGACACCGTCATGGTCACCATGCTGCCGCGCCCCATGGTTGCCGCCTGGAACTCCTTCATCCTCGACGAGCACGCACGCATCCCCACCCCCGGCATGGCGGTCATGACCGACCGTATCCGCCGCAGCCACCCGGATGCGCCGTTCATGTACCTGTCCACCGGCGCCTGGAACATCACCCCGACCCTGCGGCGCTTCCTCGGCCGAAACGGCTACCCGCGCGGCACGTTCCTGCTCACCGACTGGGGCCCCACCCCCGACCGTTGGTTCCGCTCCGGCACCAATCACAAGGTTGAGTCCCTACGCCGCCTCGCCGAGGAATTCCCGCAGATGAAGTGGATCCTCGTCGGTGACGACGGGCAGCGTGACCCGTACATCTACAACGGCTTCGCGGTACGCTACCCGGACAACGTGGCGGCAATCGTCATCCGCAATCTGACGGTGGGGGAGAGCATGCTCGCCTCCGGTCGCGTGTGGAGTGACTATCGTGCCGAACAGATGATGCGCTCGCCGCTGTGGATTGAAGCCACTGACGGCATAACGCTGAGTAAGAAGCTGCGTGAGCTGGGTCTGATCGATTTCTAGCCGGCCACTGCTCACCGGTTGCTAAAATCTGTGCCTATGGCTTGTAAACCCACTGTGAGTACCGTGAAATAGCGGTATCTGCGGTGGGTTTTACTGTTTCAGCGGAATTAAACAACTTAAACCCACGACACACCGGTTACTAGAAAAGAGTTAAAAATCTTTTCTACAGCTTTAATCACATAGCTTAAACCCGCTCGAAGGGGGTCAACCCTCGTCTTTAAGAAAGTCCGTTCTGCTTTAAAACCCCGCTGTTCCGCGCAAGAACGCGTGAGAGTTAAGATCTCTTTAAAATCAAGCCCGGATCTGTCGGGTTTTATGCCCCCGAAAGCATACATGAGGTTACCTGAACCTCAACTTGGCGGGCGAATGAACCCTTAAAAATCCTGACCAACTTAAACCCCACCTGTGGATAACCCGGCGTACTCCGCGAAAATCCGGCGAACCAGTCCTATGGGAAGGTGTGGATAAGCTGTAGGCACCCCCTCTTAAGTGGGTTCAGCTGTGGGTTTATCGAACGAAACACGACCCTTGCACCACATCATCTTGTGGCGAAGAAAAATCTCGACACTAGATGTAGTATTAATACTCGGTTCCACCACTACGGTACTTTTATGGGCACTGCCCTAGCGCGGGAAACCGCCACACCTCACTAGAAGGGGGCAGCGGACGGCACCGCACCTGCCGTAAACAACACATGGTGAGCCATAAACGAAACACACCCGATTCATTCACGAGATAAGCCCGCCTGAGCGGGAGAAAGTAAGAGGCATTCCCATGGTAGTGACCGTGTACACCAAGCCCCAGTGCGTCCAGTGCAACATGACCTACCGCGCCCTCGACGCGAAGGGTATCAGCTACACCAAGGTTGATATCACCGAAGACGCTCAGGCCCTCGAAATGGTCAAGTCCCTCGGCTACATGCAGGCACCCGTTGTCATTGCAGGTGACGAGCACTGGTCCGGCTTCCAGCCCGACAAGATCAACGCTCTGGCAGCCTAACAACCCTGCCGAACCCGTACAAACGGAAAAATTGGCACGGAACTCACACCGGCACACGAGATAAGGAGTACACGTTGAGTACCATCCTCACGCCCAACCCCGTCGATGAGCACGCAGAAATCCGCCAAATTCTTATGGATGCACGCAATGCTTCCGAGGGTCGAGCGACCGAGGTCCTGGACAACTCAGCGCCGCTCATCGTGTACTTCTCCTCCATCTCGGGTAACACCCATAAGTTCGTGGAGAAGATTCGTGCCCGCAGCCTCCGCCTGCCGCTACGCACCGGCGAGGACACCCTCATTCTTGATGAGCCGTTCGTGCTCATAGTCCCCACCTACGGCAAGCCTGAAGGCGCCGGTAACGTTCCCCCGCAGGTGGTTAAATTCCTGAACATGGAGCAGAATCGCAACCACATGCTCGGTGTGATTGGCTCCGGCAACACCAACTTTGGTCCGCTCTTCGGTATTGCGGCAGACATTGTCGCCAAGAAGTGCGATGTGCCCGTGCTCTTCAAATTTGAGCTCATGGGCACCGATTCAGATGTAGAAAAAGTCAACGAAGGATTGGAAGCATTTTGGACGCAAAACTGCCCTCAGCACTAGAAACTCTCGGTGCGAGCCACAGCGGCAAGAGCGTACCCGAGAAGTTCAAGGGTATGAGCTACCACGAGCTGAACGCACTGCTGAACCTCTACGATGAGGACGGCCAGATTCAGTTCGATGCCGACCGCCAGGCTGCACGTCAGTACTTCCTGCAGCATGTCAACAACAACACCGTCTTCTTCCACGACCTGGAAGAGAAGATTGAGTACCTGATCGAGAACCAGTACTACGAGCCGGAACTCTTCGACAAGTACAACTTCCAGTTCATTAAGAACCTGTTCAAGCGCGCCTATGCCGTGAAATTCCGCTTCCCGACCTTCCTGGGTGCCTTCAAGTTCTACACCTCCTACGCGCTCAAGACCTTCGACGGTCAGCGTTACCTGGAGCGTTTTGAAGATCGCGTCTGCATGGTCGCACTGCTGTTGGCAGAAGGCAACGAGAAGCTCGCCGAAGACATTGTCGACGAGATTATCTCCGGCCGTTTCCAGCCGGCAACTCCGACCTTCCTCAACGCAGGTAAGAAGCAGCGCGGCGAGCTCGTCTCCTGCTTCCTGCTGCGCATGGAAGACAACATGGAGTCCATCGGCCGCTCCATTAACTCTGCACTGCAGCTCTCCAAGCGCGGCGGCGGTGTGGCATTCGCTCTGACCAACCTGCGCGAGTCTGGTGCGCCCATTAAGAAGATTGAGAACCAGTCCTCGGGCGTTATCCCCGTCATGAAGCTGCTGGAAGACGCCTTCTCCTACGCAAACCAGCTCGGTGCACGTCAGGGTGCCGGTGCCGTGTACCTGCACGCACACCACCCCGACATCTACGCCTTCCTGGACACCAAGCGTGAGAACGCTGACGAGAAGATCCGCATCAAGACCCTCTCCCTGGGCGTTGTCATCCCCGACATCACCTTCGAGCTGGCTAAGAAGAACGAGGACATGTACCTCTTCTCCCCGTACGATGTGGAACGCATCTACGGTGTGCCCTTCTCCGACATCAACGTTTCCGAGAAGTACTACGAGATGGTCGATGATGCACGCATCACCAAGACCAAGATCAACGCACGCGAGTTCTTCCAGACCATCGCAGAGATTCAGTTCGAGTCCGGCTACCCCTACGTGATGTTCGAAGACACCGTCAACCGCGCGAACCCCATCGCCGGTAAGGTCATCATGTCCAACCTGTGCTCCGAGATCCTGCAGGTTTCTGAGCCGTCCACCTACCATGCTGACCTCGGCTACGAGACCGTCGGTAAGGACATCTCCTGCAACCTCGGTTCGCTGAACATTGCACTGACCATGGACGGAGAAGATTTCGGCAAGACCGTGGAAACCGCAATTCGTTCGCTGACCTCCGTCTCCGACCAGTCAGACATCCGCTCCGTACCCTCCATCGAGCGCGGCAACAACATGAGCCACGCCGTGGGTCTGGGCCAGATGAACCTGCACGGCTACCTGGCACGCGAGCACGTCTACTACGGTTCCGAAGAAGCACTAGACTTCACCAACATGTACTTCTACACCGTCGCCTACCACGCAATCCGCGCCTCCATGCAGATTGCTAAGGAACGCGGTCAGCGTTTCGAGGGCTTCGAGAACTCGAAGTATGCATCCGGTGAGTTCTTCGCCAAGTACATTGAGAAGGAATGGGCACCGCAGACCGAGCGTACCCGCGAACTGTTCGCTAAGCACCACATCCCCACCCGTGAAGAGTGGATTCAGCTGGCTGCTGACGTGGCACAGTACGGCATGTACAACCAGAACCTGCAGGCTGTTCCGCCGACTGGCTCCATCTCCTACATCAACGGCTCGACCTCTTCGATTCACCCGATCGCTTCGAAGATTGAGATCCGTAAGGAAGGCAAGCTCGGCCGAGTCTACTACCCGGCGCCCTACATGACCAACGAGAACCTGGAATACTACCAGGACTCCTACGAAATTGGTTACGAGAAAATCATCGACACCTACGCTGTGGCAACCCAGCACGTGGACCAGGGCCTGTCGCTGACTCTCTTCTTCCGCGATACCGCAACCACCCGCGATATTAACCGCGCCCAGATTTACGCGTGGCGTAAGGGCATCAAGACCATCTACTACATCCGTCTGCGTCAGATGGCTCTTGAGGGTACTGAGGTTGAAGGCTGCGTATCCTGCATGCTTTAGCCTGAATGCTGTGACGCATTCAGCCTGAGCTGGCACACTATAACTAAAGACTGGAAGGGGCGGTTACGGTGAACACGCAAACCGCTTGCGCGACTGGCTGAGCGCGCGTGGGACCGTAATCGCCCCTTAAGAATCGGAGAATTACTAATGAGCGAAAAGGTGAAGCTCGTCGACCACGTGGTTGAGGCTATCAACTGGAACCGTATTGAGGACGAGAAGGACCTTGAGGTTTGGGATCGTCTGACCGGTAACTTCTGGCTGCCGGAAAAGGTGCCGCTGAGCAACGACGTACCCTCCTGGAAGACTCTGACTGAGGAAGAGAAGCAGCTGACCATGCGCGTCTTCACCGGTCTGACCCTGCTGGACACCATCCAGGGTACTGTCGGTGCAGTGTCCCTGCTGCCGGACGCTGTGACCGCGCACGAAGAAGCCGTGTACACCAACATTGCGTTCATGGAGTCCGTGCACGCAAAGTCGTACTCCTCGATCTTCTCGACCCTCGCCTCCACTAAGGAGATTGACGAGGCGTTCCGCTGGGCTTCTGAGAATGAGCACCTGCAGAAGAAGGCGAAGATTGTTCTGTCCTACTACACCGGTGACGACCCGCTGAAGAAGAAGGTTGCCTCCACTCTGCTGGAGTCCTTCCTGTTCTACTCGGGCTTCTACCTGCCGATGTACTGGTCTTCGCACGCGAAGCTGACCAACACCGCTGACCTGATTCGTCTGATTATTCGTGACGAGGCAGTGCACGGCTACTACATTGGCTACAAGTTCCAGCGCGGCCTGGCGAAGGAGTCCGCGGAGCGTCAGGCAGAGCTGAAGGAGTACACCTTCAACCTGCTGTACGAACTGTACGAGAACGAGGTGGCGTACACCCACTCCCTGTATGACGGTGTGGGTTGGAGTGAGGACGTGAAGAAGTTCCTGCACTACAACGCTAACAAGGCTCTGATGAACCTGGGCTACGAGCCGATGTTCCCGGCGTCCGTGACGAACGTGTCCCCGGCGATCCTGTCGGCGCTGTCCCCGAATGCTGATGAGAACCACGACTTCTTCTCCGGTTCCGGCTCTTCCTACGTGATTGGTAAGGCTGTGAACACCGAGGACGAGGACTGGGACTTCTAAGGCTGAAATTTCTAAGTCTGAGACTTCTAAGCCCTTTCTCGCCTTCAGATATAGGCTGAGAATAAACCGAGCGGAACCCCCGCGTATCCACCGTGGATGCGCGGGGGTTCCGCCGTTTAACCGGGCTATTTAGCGTGCCGGGATGCCCAGGATTCCCCGGTTTAACCTGGCACGGAAGCGGCGGAGAAGCAGGGGAGTGAGATCGGTTTTGCCGGTTCCGGTTGCCGGAATTTTTACCTTCACCCCGTAGCATAAAAAATTATTGATATATCGGGGTGCGGGGCGTACTCTGATACGACTAACTATCAACGCAGATTTGAAAGGAACATCATGCGTTCAGTTGTTATGGAAGCCCCCGGCAAGGTTGTCGTCAACGAAGTTGAGAAGCCGACCCTGCTCGAACCCACCGACGCCATCATCAAACTCGCAGCATCCTGTATCTGCGGCTCCGACCTGTGGCCCTACCGCGGCGCACAGCCCGTTGACCACAGCGCAATGGGTCACGAATACATCGGCGAGGTCGTAGAAATCGGCTCCGAAGTCAACACCGTAGCCCCCGGCGACTTCGTCGTAGGCTCCTTCTGCATCTCCTGCGGTGAGTGCGAAACCTGCACCGCAGGCTATCCCTCCCGCTGCCTCAAGGCAATCGCAGCAGGCGATGCCTTCATTGGCGCACGCTCCAACGGCACCCAGGCAGAATACGCCCGCGTACCCTTCGCAGACGGCACCCTCGTCAAGACCCCCGCCGCACCCACCGCAGAGCAGATCCCGCACCTGATGGCGGCATCCGACGTGCTCGGCACCGGCTGGTACGCAGCAGACGCAGCGCAGGCAGGCCCCGGCAAGACCATCGTCGTTGTTGGCGACGGTGCAGTCGGCCTGAGCGCAGTCATCGGCGCTAAGCAGCTCGGCGCAGAGAAGATCATCATCATGTCCCGCAACCCGGAACGTCAGGCGCTCGCTAAGGCATTCGGCGCAACCCACATCGTGGAAGAGCGCGGCGAAGAGGGTATCGCCAAGGTTCTGGAGCTCACCGACGGCGTGGGCGCGCACGGCGTCGCGGAAGCTGTTGGCTCCCAGCAGTCTTTCGACCAGGCACTCGGCTGTGTACGCCACGGCGGTTACATCGGCTTCGTAGGTGTGCCGCACGACAGCTCCATCGGCACCGATAAGCTCTTCGGCAAGCAGGTTCACCTGGAGGGAGGCCCCGCCCCCGTGCGCAAGTACCTGCCGACCCTCATCGACCTGATTTACAAGGGTGAAATTGAGCCCGGTAAGGTATTTGACCTGGTTCTGCCTATTGACGAGGCAGCTAAGGGTTACGAGGCAATGGACCAGCGTACCGCCACCAAGGTTCTGCTGACTATGCCGTAAAGCCGATCGTATTGCCGGTTCTTGTGCTTTCTTGCACCGGCAACCGGCATGTAAGAGCTACTGATCCCCGCACTGACCCTGCTCGTTCCACGTGAGAGTAGGGCCCCGGTTGCGGGGATTAGTGCATTAAAAATTGAGTTTATTCGCCACCTTCCGGCGAGGTGAGGGACAAATGAGTGAGCCAAGGCATAGAATAAAAGAGCATGATTCGTACAACTCGAAGGATGACAATGACGAAGAAGCCTTTCCCTTCCGACCTCGAAATCGCACTTGCCGCCGATCTTTGGCCTATCAATAAGATCGCAGCGGACAACGGCATCAGCGAAGATCGCCTTGAACCCTACGGCAAGTACGTCGCTAAGGTCCTCCTCGACGAAACCACCAACGCAGAGACCGCCCGCAAGCGCGGCTCCAAGTACATCGTGGTTACCGCAGTAACCCCCACCCCCCTCGGTGAAGGTAAGACCGCAACCTCCGTCTCCCTCGCACAGGGCTTCGCCCAGACCGGCCGCAAGGCAGTCCTCGCTCTGCGTCAGCCCGCAATGGGCCCGACCTTCGGCATCAAGGGCGGCGCAGCAGGTGGCGGCTACTCCCAGATCGTTCCCATGGAGAAGCTGAACCTACACCTGACCGGCGACTTCCACGCCGTCACCGCAGCACACAACCTGCTTGCCGCCATGATTGACAACCACCTGCACCACGGCAACGAGCTGCGCATCGACCCGCGTGCAATCGAGTGGCGCCGCGTTATCGACATGAACGACCGCTCCCTGCGCAACATCGTCGTGGGCCTGGGCGAACGCATGGACGGCGTGGTCCGCGAGACCGGTTTTGACATCACCAGCGCCTCCGAAATCATGGTGATTCTCTCGCTGGCAACCTCCTTCAAGGACCTGCGCGAGCGCTTGGCAAAGATCGTTATCGGCCTGAACTACGACGGCGAGCCCGTCACCGCAGCCGATCTGAAGGCTGACGGCGCAATGTCCGTCATCCTGGCAGACGCTATCAACCCGAACCTGCTGCAGACCCTGGAGCACACCCCCGCTCTGATTCACGCCGGTCCCTTCGGCAACATTGCAACCGGTAACTCCTCCGTGGTCGCAGACTATGTTGGTCTGGAGTACTCCGACTACGTGATTACCGAGGCTGGCTTCGGCGCAGACATGGGTGCGGAGCGTTTCTTCAACGTCAAGTGCCGCGTCTCCGGCCTGAAGCCGGACGCAGCAGTGCTCGTTGTCACCGTGCGCTCCCTGAAGTCCCACTCCGGCCTGTACAAGATTGTTCCGGGCAAGCCTCTGCCCGAAGGTATGTTGCAGGAAAGCCCCTCCGACGTGGAGAAGGGCGCAGAGAACCTGAAGAAGCACATCGAGATTGTGCGCAACTTCGGTGTTCAGCCGGTTGTGGCAATCAACGCCTTCCCGACCGACTTTGAGTCCGAGCACGAGACCATCCGCCGTATCGCTGAGGAAGCTGGCGCTCGCGTCGCTATCCACCGTGGTGTGGCTGAGGGCGGTAAGGGCACCACCGACCTGGCCAACGTGGTTGCTGAGGCATGTGACGACGTTTCGGACCTGAAGTACACCTACGATCTTGAGGACTCCATCGAGACCAAGATTGAGAAGGTTGCCACCAAGGTCTACGGTGCGGACGGCATCTCTATTGCTCCCGCTGCCGCTAAGCAGCTGAAGCGTTTCGCTGAGCTGGGCTACTCGCACCTGCCGGTGGTTATTGCTAAGACTCACCTGTCCATCTCGTCGGATGCAACTCTGAAGGGTGCGCCGACCGGCTGGACCCTCCCCGTGCGTGAGGTTCGCCTGGCTGCTGGTGCTGGCTACGTCTACGCTATCTGCGGCACCATGCGCACTATGCCGGGCCTGAGCAAGAGCCCCGCAGCTGAGCGCATCGGCTTCGATGAGAACGGCGTGATGGTCGGCCTGTCCTAAGGCGACTGTGTTAGCTAATCTATAGCTAGTGGAGGCGGCGCTCCTTCCCCACAGCGGGGGAGAGGCGCCGCTTTGCTGTGCCCGGCAGTTTACCGTGCCCGGTACCGGCAAATGGGGTGAACACCCAGGGTGGTTGCCGGTGAAAGGGGGAGCGTATTGGCGTTTTCGGTGTTGAACGGTGTGGTACTGAAGGAATCTAAAACCCCTAGTGGAAGGGGATTGTAACCTTTCATGGAGACTCGAATGAGGCCTCTGCGGAGACTGTAAATGGTACGTATGGGTTAATAATTGGGCTCTATGCTTGCTTGAGTGTCAAGTTTTATCAACAATCTATAGAGGTTGATTTTTAGTGACACACTATCTTGTATTTTGTGAAAATATATTTTTGACTAGGTGTTTTGCTCTTTGAATGGAGTTTCAGTGGGTGTGCCCAGTGAACCTGAAGGTAGGGCTGCTGTTATCGTTTTGTTATAAAAGCTCTACTTCCGCGGAATACCGGGCTAAAACCGGGGATTGAGCCTTCAAAATTACTAAGTGTGAAGCTTGGGTCAAAGGTGTGCAGAAGCGCCAAATGGGGGAAATATTAAACCTATTTTAGGTGAAATAAGTCACGCCAAAACCCGTAAAATGAAATTGGTACGTATGGATAGCCAAAAAATACCTATTTTTATTACAGAACGATTATATTGAGACTCAAGTCGCCAAAACCGGCTCCCCGCGCCAAATCGAGTGGCAAAACAATCCCAAAAAGTTTGCTACCATTAAGTCATCAAGTAATCGTGAGATTTCCAAAGTCCTCGGGTTGCTTGTGTTTGAGTGAGTGATAGATACCCCTGGGTGTCATGAGAAGCGACTGTGTATCGATGCGCAGTCGCTTCTCTGTTTAACTTTGGAATTTCACTGGAGTCTCAGATAGACGGGACCTGGCTAGAGCTTGTTCCGAGCGTGCTCCAGTATCTGTTCCCTGTGCATCCCGCACAGTCAATGCCGAATGCGCTCACAGGGAAGTGCTCTATATAGACTCCTCCTGCAATGTGGGAACCCCTACACTGGAACTATGACTACTTACCCCGAACCAACCCTCATCTTTGAAAACCCCGAACTGACTGTCCGAGCGTTCAGCGTCTCCGAGATGGACAACAGCGTCTACCTCATCACCATGCGCGCCACCGGTGAGCAGGTGCTTATCGACCCCGCAGACGAGGCAGAAGAACTCTATGCCTACACCCTCGATGCGCTTCTGAACGATTGCCCGCAGCTGGAACTGACTGACTCGGAAGACCGTCGCGTGCGCGTTATGGAGAAGGAAGAGGACTTCAACTCCCTTAGGCCCCGGGCAGTCGGTCTGACCGGCATCCTTGTCACCCACGGCCACTGGGACCATATTCGCGCTATTAAGGAGCTCGACCACCTCACCGGTGCCGTCACCTCCGCAGGTGCAGCTGACGCAGCCGCTATTAAGGAGCAGGAAGACTACACCGTCGAAGAGGAGCTGGCCGGCGGCGAAAGCTTCGACTTCTACCGCTCCGACACCGTCATCCGCTCGCTGCACGTGCCTGGCCACACCCCCGGATCCATCGTCTACACCCTGGAAACCAGCTGGGAAGACGGCACCCCCGCAACCCTGCTATTCACCGGTGATACTCTCTTCCCCGGCGGCGTGGGCAAGACCGACTCCCCGCAGCAGTTCGGTGAACTCTTCTCCAATGTGCTCGAAAAGCTCTTCGGCGGCTTTGAAGATGACGCAATCGTGCTGCCCGGCCACGGCCGCTCCACCACTCTCGGTGACGAGCGCCCACACCTGGAAGACTGGGCAACCCGCGGCTGGTAAACCGTGCCTGTCAGTCCGCCTCATATAAGTACTGCACCCTCAGGCCTTCACCGGTCGCATAATCCCGCCGGTGAAAGGCATGAGGGTGTAGAATTTAAGTTCGAAGATAAGACGAAAGGATTTTCGATGACACCCCGCCCTGCATACGGTAGCACCGCACTCAAAGCGAACGATCTGACCAGCATCCGGGTTCAGGGTGCCCGCGAAAACAACCTCAAGAACGTAGACCTCACCATTCCGCGTGATGCAATGGTCGTCTTCACCGGACTCTCCGGCTCCGGTAAGTCCTCCCTCGCCTTCGACACCATCTTTGCGGAAGGTCAGCGCCGCTACGTTGAGTCGCTGTCCTCCTACGCACGTATGTTCCTCGGACAGGTCGATAAGCCCGATGTAGACTTCATCGAGGGCCTCTCCCCGGCGGTGTCTATCGACCAGAAGTCCACCTCCAAAAACCCGCGCTCAACCGTCGGTACCATCACCGAAATCTACGACTACATGCGTCTGCTCTGGGCGCGCATCGGCCACCCGCACTGCCCCGAATGTGGCGAAGAAATTACGCAGCAGACCCCACAGCAAATCGTGGACATTCTGCAGGAGTACCCCGAACGCACCCGCCTGCAGATCCTCGCGCCCGTCGTCAGCGCACGTAAGGGCGAGTTCGTTGACCTCTTCAAGGACCTGCTGACCCAGGGCTACTCGCGCGCCCGCGTGGACGGTGAAACCGTGCAGCTCTCCGACCCGCCCAAGCTCGCCAAGCAGTACAAGCACACCATCGAGGTGGTCGTCGACCGCATCGTCATCAAGGACGGTATTCACCAGCGCCTGACCGACTCTATCGAAACCGCGCTCAAGCTTGCTGATGGCCGCGTGCTCATCGACTTCGTGGATCGTGAGCAGGACGACCCCGAACGCACCCGCTCCTTCAGTGAAAACCTCGCCTGTCCCAACAACCACCCGCTGCAGATCGACACGATTGAGCCGCGAGCCTTCTCCTTCAACTCGCCGTTCGGTGCGTGTAGCGCCTGCGACGGCATCGGCTCGCGCCTGGAAGTGGACACTGACCTGCTCGTACCCAACCCCGACCTGACCCTCGGCGAGGGCGCTATCGCTCCCTGGTCGCAGGGCAAAGCAACCACCGAATACTGGCTGCGCCTGCTCGCGGGTCTGGGGGAGGAGCTCGGCTTCGACCTGAACACCCCCTTCAAAGACCTGCCCGCCAAGACCCGCGCTGCCATTCTGGACGGTAAGGACTATAAGGTTGAGGTGTCCTACCGCAACCGATTCGGCCGCGAACGCCGCTACACTTCCGGATTCGAGGGCGTGAAGGCGTACATCAAGCGCAAGCACGAAGAAACCGAATCGGACTTCGCCCGCGACCGCTACGAACAGTACATGCGTCAGGTCGCCTGCCCCTCCTGCGGCGGCGCGCGCCTGAACCCGACCATCCTCGGCGTGAAGGTTGGCGGCAAGTCCATCGCAGATATTACCGACCTGTCCCTAGCTGACGCACTTAGCTTTGTGCGTGGCCTGCAGCTCAGCGCCCGTGAAGCCAAGATTGGTGAGCAGGTCCTCAAGGAAATTGACGCGCGCCTGCAGTTCCTGCTGGACGTGGGGCTGGACTACCTGACCCTCTCACGCTCCGCCGGTACGCTCTCCGGCGGTGAGGCGCAGCGCATCCGCCTCGCAACCCAGATCGGTTCGGGTCTGGTTGGCGTGCTCTACGTGCTCGACGAGCCCTCTATTGGTCTGCACCAGCGCGATAACCGCCGCCTCATCGAAACCCTCACCAAGCTGCGCGATATGGGTAACACGCTTATTGTGGTCGAGCATGACGAAGACACCATGCGTGAAGCCGACTGGATCGTGGATGTAGGACCCGGCGCCGGCGAGCACGGCGGTGAAATCGTGCACTCCGGCAGCTTTGAGGAGTTGCTGAAGAACACCAAGTCCATTACCGGCGACTACATGGCTGGCCGCCGCACTATTGAGGTGCCCGCATCCCGCCGCCCCGTGGACAAGAAGCGTCAGCTGACCGTGCGCGGCGCCCGCGAAAACAACCTCAAGAACGTGACCGTGTCCTTCCCGCTGGGCGTATTTACCGCGGTGACCGGCGTGTCTGGCTCGGGTAAGTCCACCCTCGTCAATGACATTCTGTACACCTCCCTGGCGAACAAGCTCAATGGCGCCAAGCAGGTACCCGGCCGCCACAAGAGCATCGACGGCCTGGAACACCTGGACAAGGTCATTCACGTGGACCAGTCGCCCATCGGTCGCACCCCGCGCTCGAACCCCGCCACCTACACTGGCGTGTTCGACCATATCCGCAAGCTGTTCGCAGAGACCAGCGAAGCGAAAATGCGCGGCTACACCCCCGGCCGATTCTCCTTCAACGTCAAGGGTGGCCGCTGTGAGGACTGTTCCGGCGACGGCACCCTGAAGATTGAAATGAACTTCCTGCCGGACGTGTACGTACCCTGCGAAACCTGCCACGGCAAGCGCTACAACCGCGAAACCCTCGAAGTGTACTACAAGGGCAAGACCATTGCCGACGTAATCGAAATGCCCGTGGAAGAAGCCGCAGAGTTCTTTGCCGCATTCACCCCGATTGCGCGCCACCTGAACACCCTTGTGGATGTGGGCCTGGGCTACATTCGCCTGGGCCAGCCTGCAACCACCCTCTCCGGCGGTGAAGCGCAGCGCGTGAAGCTTGCAACCGAATTGCAGAAGCGCTCCAACGGCCGCTCCATCTACGTGCTGGATGAGCCGACCACCGGCCTGCACTTTGAAGATATCCGCAAGCTGCTCACCGTGCTGCAATCGCTGGTTGACAAGGGCAATAGCGTCATCACCATCGAGCACAACCTGGACGTGGTCAAGTGTGCCGACTGGATTATCGACATGGGGCCCGAAGGTGGTAGTGGCGGCGGCACCGTGATTGCTGAAGGTACCCCGGAACAGGTGGCTCAGGTGAAGGGCTCGCACACCGGTGTGTTCCTTGCCGAGATCCTGAACTAGTCGAGAACTTGACCTAGAGGAAACCTACGTGACTGATACTCAAGGAACCGAACCCACTCGGGGAGCTCAGGCAACCCGCGGCGCTGTGAACCGGGGAGCTATGAACCGAGGCGCTGTGACCACCGCGGACCGTGCCCGGCACATCCTGCACACCCAGCTGGAGGCGGATTTCTGCCAGGCACCCGGCTCGATTAGCCGCGCCCTCGAAGAGCTACGCGACTACCCGGAAGCCGAAAGCCTGCCGCTACTCGCCACCGTGCAGCCGCCCTCCGAGAAGATGGGCGCCGCACGTCGCCGCAACGACGACATATGGGAGTTGCGCGTCGCCAACTACGCGAGCGTTGGCATTCTCTGCGCCAAGCATCCGCGCGTGCTCGACAGGGCCATCGACTACATGCTTGGAGACCAGTCGAACTGGCTGGGCGACTACGCGCCGCTGCGCCAGCTCAACGAACTGGTTACCCCTTACACGCTGCAGGTCAGCGGCACGAGCGTCTACTACACGCCCGGCCGCGCCCTGCTGAAATCGGTCGTACCCGAGGGCGTGCAGGCGCAGGAAGTCAAGTGCGCCGTACCCGGTGTGGGTATGATGCGCCGCGTTGACCCTGCCGAACTGAAGGCGGCGCTGCTTGCCGAAATCACCGGCGAGCGCACCATCCGCAGGGAGGCAAACGCCTCCGCGGGCGCGCTTGAGGTTGACCCGGAGGACACGGAGGCGCGCGTAACTCGCCTGTGCGTGGAGCTGCTGGACGCTGAGCAGTTTGAGCGTTTCCGTGGGGATAAGCGCTACTCGAATGCGCTGGGCTTTAGCGTGACCCGCCCGGATGTGTTGGTGCTCGCCGCATACCCAGTGGAAGAGAATGCATCTGAGGCATCCGAAGTAACTGTGGCAGGGGAGAGCGACCCTGCGCTCACAGACCCTATCGCCCTCGTGGGTGTGAGCGATGATTCGCCGATAATGCGCCAAATCGGTATTGACGTGCTGCCCTCCTGGCGCGGTGCTGGCATCGCCAGCGTGCTGGTGCGTGATGCCGCACGTCTGACCCTGGCGGAAGGGTACCTGCCGTTCTACGGTACAAGCCCGTCGCATATCCTCTCGCAGAGGGTTGCGATGAATGCCGGGTTGGTGCCGACCTGGTGGGAGTACGTCTCGACCAGTCTGAATGACCTGCCCATGGACTAAGTGTTATATATGAAAAAGCCCCCGAGATTCAGAGTCCCGGGGGCTTTTTATGTGCTCATTTCGCGGGGTTCAGAGTCTAGAGTCGCCGCATAAGGAACAACTTCTAGAGCCTGACCGGTTACAGCTCCGCGCCGTTGCTGGCAATCACCTCTCGGTACCAGTGGAAGGACTTCTTGCGGTAGCGCGCCAGGGTGCCAGTGCCGTCGTCGTTGCGGTCCACGTAGATGAACCCGTAGCGCTTGGACATCTGCGCGGTGGAGGCGCTAATCATGTCGATGCAACCCCAGGTGGTGTAGCCGAGCACGTTCACGCCGTCCTCAATCGCCTCGCGTACCGCGTGCAGGTGCTGGCGCAGGTAGTCGATGCGGTAGTCGTCTTCCACGGTGAACTCACCGTTCACTTTGACCAGCTCGTCACGGGCACCCAGGCCGTTCTCCACGATGAACAGCGGCTTTTGCCAGCGGTCCCAATACTGGTTGAGGACCACACGCAGACCGGTCGGGTCGATCTGCCAGCCCCATTCGCTGGCGGGCAGGGTCGGGTTCACTACGCCGCCGAGGATGTTGCCTTCGCCGCGCTCGCCTCGTGCCGGATCACCGGTCGCACAGGTAGACATGTAGTAGCTGAACGACACGAAATCTACGGTGTTCTTCAGGTCCTCGCGGTCCTGCTCGGTGATGTTCAGCTCCACGCCCTTCTCACGCAGGGCACGCAGGAAGTAGCCTGGGTATGTGCCGCGCACGTGCACGTCACCGAACGCGAAGTTCGCCTGCTCCGCCTGCAGTGCGGCGAGTACGTCGGCGGGGTCGGGGGTGAGCGGGTAGGTGGGCATGGCTAGAATCATGCAGCCGATCTGTGCCCCCGGTGCCAGTTTGCGTGCCGCAGCGGTGGCACGCGCGGATGCGACCAGCTCGTGGTGCATCGCCTGGTACAGGTCGGTGTCGCTGAGCTGATCTGCCGGGGTGTTGATGCCGCCGGACATGAACGGAAGGTGCAGCATCGAGTTGATTTCGTTGAAGGTCAGCCAGTACTTCACGCGCTTGCCGTAGCGGGCGAACACGGTGCGGGCGTAGCGTTCGTAGAAACCAATGAGTTCGCGGCTGGTCCAGCCGTTGTACTGCTCGACCAGGTGCAGCGGGGTTTCATAGTGGCTGAGGGTGATGAGCGGTTCCATGCCGTGCTTCTCGAGCTCGTCGAGCACGCGGTCGTAGAAGGCGAGGCCCGCCTCGTTCGGGGTTTCTTCGTCGCCACGAGGGAAGATACGTGACCAGGCGATGGAGAAACGGAAGACCTTGAAGCCCATCTCCGCGAGCAGGGCGATGTCTTCGCGATAGCGGTGATAGAAGTCGATGCCTTCCAGTTTGAGGTTGTCCTCGGTGGGTTCGGCGGTGCGCGGGTACAGGCCGCCGGCGGGCAGCACATCTTGCAGGCTGGGGCCCTTGCCGTCTTCGTTCCAGGCGCCCTCGAACTGGTTGGCGGCGGTGGCACCTCCGAAGAGAAAACCGTCAGGGAACGTGCCGAGCGGCTGCGGCTCAGTCACCGCCGGGCTAGTGCGCTGTTCAGTGCTGACGCGCGGTAGCGCGGTGGTTTGGGCGGTGATGTGCTGGCCCTGATGCACGGCATCCTCCAAGGTATTTTGGGCTTTTCTTCTACCCTAGCGGAGGGGGAGGGGGATTACTAGGTTTTAGCTACCCAGGTGGGCGTTTTCGTAATGTGGGGAGCCGTAGGACCTGTGGCGGGCGTAACCGTAAAATAGGAACGTGCAGATTATTCGAGAGACCGGCCCCGAATCCGGCGATATCCTCATTCACCACGATCAGACGGTGCAGATGCTCCGCGAGGTGGCAAGCGGGCAGCGTGAAGCAACCCTACGCATATATCAGCCGAACCCGACGGTTGCGTTCGGCCGCCGTGACGAACTGAACCCCGGCTTCGCGGCTGCCTCCGCGGCGTGCGCCGAGCACGGTTTTGAGGTGCTGGTGCGCAAGGTCGGCGGGCATGCCGCCGCCTACCATCAGGGGTGCCTGGTCGTGGACCATTTTCAGCCCGCCTCCGACGCCCGCAGCGGCAACACCCTACGCTACGAACTGTTCGGTTCCATGTATGCACAGGCGCTACGCGAAGTTGGCGTGGATGCACGCATGGGCGAAATCCCGGGGGAGTACTGCCCCGGCGAGTATTCGGTGCACGCGCAGCTTCCCGCCTCCGCAGGTGGTGGCCGCATTAAGCTGGTCGGTACCGCCCAGCGTGTGGTGACCGGCGGCTGGTGGTTCAGCACCGGCATTGTGGTCTCTGATTCTGCACCACTGCGGGCGGTCACCGCGGATGTGTACCGTGCCCTCGGCATGGAGCTGGACCCCGCCACGGTCGGTGCGGCGCAGGATGCGAACCCCGCTCTGCTTATGGAAGACCTGGAAGACGCCATTGTTGAGGTGTACGCCCAAAACGGTTTTCGCTGAAGCGGCTTACTGAGCGATTCGCTGGAGTGATTCACAGGGCTGATTTCGCTCATTTTTACCTCTGACTTTTACCTCTAACCCACCTCAAACTACCCCTACCTGAAGCGAAGGAGCATCTATGCGTTGGGCACAGATTAAAGACTCGAAGGGCAGCCGCGCGGTCTGCTTTTTCGAAGAGACCGTGTACGAGCTTCCGGCGAAGCTCAGTCCGCTACTGAATTTCTACAGCCGGTTCCGCCTGAACTTTGGCGATCCGAAGAACGCCGTGGCGATCCTGAAGGAGAACGGCGCGACTGTTATGGGTCACGGCGAGGAACTGTGGAACTCCCTGCCCTTTATTCGCCCGCTGGATAAGCCCGGCAAGATTGTGTGTGCCGGCCTGAACTACCGCGACCACGCCGCGGAAATGAACCTTGAAGTGCCCGAGCACCCGGCGCTGTTCGCAAAGTTCCCGAATGCACTGATTGGTCCCGGTGAGCAGATCCGCATGCCCGCCGATGACGGCACCGGCAGCACGAAAATCGATTGGGAGGTTGAGCTCTGCCTGGTCATTGGCGCTCGCCTGCGTAACGCCACGGAAGAGCAGGCACTCGAGGCCCTGATGGGGTACACGATCATGAACGATGTGTCGGTGCGTGACTGGCAGGGCCGTTCCTCGGAATGGTTCCAGGGCAAGAATTGGGATGCGATGACCCCCTTCGGCCCGGTGATTGTGAGCCCCGATGAGGTTGACCCGGTTGCTGGCCTGGAGCTGGTCTGCGAGGTGGATGGCGTGGTGCGTCAGCGCGGCACGACGGCGAATATGGTGTTCACCCCGGCGCAGCTACTGTCCTATATTTCGCGGTTCATGACTCTGGAGCCGGGTGATTTGGTGGCGACGGGTACCCCCGCCGGGGTTGGCCTGTCGTTACATCCGCGTCAGTGGTTGAAGCCGGGTCAGACGGTGCGCACCCGCATTGAAGGTATTGGTGAACTGGTGAATGTCTGTTCGGAGGCGGGCGCATTGTAACTCTGCAGCTGGGTAGCTCTGCAAGTGGCACTTTCTTGACGTGCCCCCTTTCCTGTACTTAAGGTGAAAATACTATGACTCAGAGCCATCACACAGACCACCATCAGACAAAACAGACCGAAACTAACACCCACCACCCCGCAGAACATGTGGCGGCGCATGTAGCTGAGCATGCCCATGAGGTGCCCGCTAACGCTCCCCTCCTCGAAGGCAGCGGCCCCAAAGACTGGGAGGAACAGTTCGGCCCGTCCGTGGCGATTTTCTCTGCGCTCGCGAACCCGCTACGCCTGGCGATTGCACACCACCTGATGCACCGCCCGCATAGCGTGAGCGAACTGTACACATGTCTGGGCATTTCGCAGCCGCTCGCATCGCATCACCTGCGCATCCTGCGTGAGGCGCACGTGATTGACCGTGAGCAGCAGGGCCGCACCACCATTTACCGTCTGAAGGACGACCATATTAGCCACATTGTGGTTGACGTGTATGAGCATACGCGTGAGCATCATGCGGACTAGTCTGCCCTCAAGCTGAGCGTTGGCTGGGAGCCGTTGTAAGATGGTGTGTGTCCGTGCACCAGTACAATGCGGAATAGTATGCGCACCCGCGGCGCCCCCAGTGGCACGCTTGCGCCTGAGTTAAGGAGACTTATGTCTGCCGCTGATTCTTCAGCAATTGTTATTAGCGTTTCTGGTGAGGAGCGCGAGGTCACCGCGAAGACTGCCGCTGAGCTGTTCGCTGACGACCCGAAGATCGTTGTGGCACGCGTGAACGGCGTGCTGGTTGATCTCTCCCACGAGCTGTCTGCTGGCGATTCCGTTGAGCCGGTTTTTATTCACGAACCGGACGGCCTGAACGTTCTGCGCCACTCCGCTGCGCACGTGATGGCGCAGGCGGTGCAGGAGTACCGCAAGGACGCTAAGCTGGGCATCGGCCCGTACATTACTGACGGCTTCTACTTTGACTTTGATGTGGCTGAGCCGTTCACCCCGGAAGATCTGAAGAAGATCGAGAAGTCGATGATTAAGATCATCAAGTCCGGTCAGCTGTTCCGCCGCCGCGTGGTCACCCACGACGAGGCTGTTGCTGAGATGGCGAACGAGCCGTACAAGCTGGAGCTGCTCTCCCTGACCCAGGGCCCCGGTTCTGGTGCGGATGCTGCCGAGGGCGCATCCGTGGAGGTCGGCGAGGGTGAAATCACCATCTACGACAACGTGCACCCGAAGACCGGCGAGACCGTCTGGAAGGACCTCTGCCGCGGCCCGCACCTGCCGAACACCAAGCTGATCGCTAACGGTTACGCTCTGATGCGTGCCGGTGGCGCGTACTGGCGCGGTTCTGAGAAGAACCCCATGCTGCAGCGTATTTACGGTACCGCTTGGCCGACTAAGGACGAGCTGGTGGCATACAAGGAGCGCATCGCTGAGGCGGAGCGCCGTGACCACCGCCGTCTGGGTCGTGAGCTGGACCTGTTCTCTTTCCCGAAGAACATTGGCCCCGGCCTGCCGGTGATTCATCCTAAGGGTGGCGTGATTAAGCGCGAGATGGAAGACTACGTGCGTACCCGCCACATTCAGGAAGGTTTCCAGTACGTCAGCACCCCGCACATTTCGAAGGAAGACCTGTTCTACACTTCCGGTCACCTTCCGTACTATGCGGACGGCATGTTCCCCTCCATGGAGTTGGATAACGGTAACTACCGTCTGAAGGCTATGAACTGCCCGATGCACAACGAGATTTACCGTTCTCGTGGCCGTTCGTACCGTGAGCTGCCGTTGCGTTTCTTCGAATTCGGCACCGTGTACCGTGACGAGAAGTCCGGTGTGCTGCAGGGCTTGACCCGCGTGCGCATGATTAGCCAGGATGACTCCCACTCGTATGTGACGAAGGAGCAGGCACCGGACGAGGTTCGTCACCTGCTGAAGTTCATGCTGAGCCTGCTTGAGGACTTCGGTATGACTGACTTCTACCTTGAGCTGTCCACCCGCGACACTGAGGGCGATAAGAAGGATAAGTTCATCGGTACCGATGAGCAGTGGGAGGCGGCTACCGCGGTTCTGGAGCAGGTTGCGAAGGAGACCGGTCTGGAGCTCGTTCCGGATCCGGGTGGTGCTGCGTTCTACGGTCCGAAGATTTCGGTTCAGGCGAAGGATGCGATTGGCCGTACCTGGCAGATGTCGACCGTGCAGTACGATTTTAACCAGCCGAGCCGTTTCGGTCTGGAGTACCAGGCTGCGGACGGTACCGTGCAGGAGCCGGTCATGATTCACTCGGCGAAGTTCGGCTCGATTGAGCGCTTCTTGGGTGTGCTGACTGAGCACTATGCGGGCGCGTTCCCGGCGTGGCTGGCACCGGTCCAGGTAATTGGTGTGCCGGTGGCTGAGGCGTTCAACGACTACATGACCGAGATTGCGGATAAGCTGCGTGCGCACGGCGTGCGTGTTGAGGTGGATTACGGTTCGGACCGCTTCACCAAGAAGATCCGTACTGCGTCCACTGAGAAGGTTCCGTTCATTCTGATTGCTGGCGGTGAGGATGCGGAGCACGGCGCTGTTTCGTTCCGTTTCCGCGGTAACAAGCAGGAGAACGGTGTGCCCGTGGATGAGGCTGTGGCACGTATTGTGGAGCATATCCGCAACCGCGTGAACGAAGACCCCAAGCCCAGCACCGAAGCTGCTGAGTAATAAGGGTTAGGCTTCTAACCTAGCTATATAGAAAACCACCCCCTTTGCGGCGACAAGCTGCGGAGGGGGTGGTTTTTGCGTGTATTGAGGAGGCGCGGGTGGGGGAGTGCGGTTGGGTGCAGAAAGTTGTGTCGTGGGCTAGTTTTTAGCTTCAGATTGCTAATGTGGTAGTAAGGCGAACATCCATAGCCATTCAGAAAATGGGTAGCTGGATGGTCTTGAAAATGATGTATCGCTGTTGATTATTGAGGGAGCACGAGCGTATGAAGTCGAATAAGTATGTTCCTGTTGGGATGCTGTTCTTGATCCTGGCAATTATCTTGAACGCAGTGTCAAATGCCAGTGACCTAGTGCTTGGAATTCTCTACGGTATCTCAATAGCAGTATTGATTATTGGACTACTTAATAGTCGAAAATAGGTGCTGTAACAGACAACATCTGACCCGGTGGACTATCACATAAGATAGCCCGCCGGGTTTTTTGGGAAGCAAAGTTTGTTTACGAAGAAGTAGTAGACTTTGCTGTTGAAGTGCATTTGAAAGGGTGAAGGTATGGCAAGCGTTGATGTGATGAAGGAACGGGCTCGTGTTGCGGGGCGTTTCAATCTGTCTGCTCGCCGAAACCCGGAGCATAAGGCACTTGTTGCGCTCGCTGCGCAGAAGGCGGGAGGGGAGTGCCATGTTATCCCTGTGGCTCCCGGCGAAGATGAGGCTGACGTACTCGACCGTGCACGCAAGGTTGCGGGCGGTAAACCTGTCATTATCGTGACTGAGGCTGACGGGGAGCTTTGCGCCCGCCTCTTCGACAGTGAGAGCAATTAGGCGGGGTAATCCTAAAACTAGCAGAAGACCCGGCGGATACCAAAGAAGTAGTATCCGCCGGGTCTTTTCTGCATTGATGGGGATTGTGACAGCTGAGATTCGTATTGAGAAATATTCTGTCACAGCACATCTTTTAAAGGTTCGAGTGAGTCGTTACATGCTAGGGTAGGCAGTGGTGTCATACATACTAGATTTGTACAGCACCGTCACATGTCAGTACCGGATAAAGGTGTCCGAGGAACGGTATCAGCACAGCATGTGTGCCGGTCCTATGGATATGCCGATTCGTTAATTCAAGGAGGAACCAATAATGGATACTGGAAAGATAGAAAAAATATCGGTAAAAGGAATAATTGGATTATATGATTACGAGATTAATTTTATGGAAGGTAATCCTGAACTGAAGGCGATTTATTCCGAAAATGGATGCGGAAAAACTAATCTTTTGAGATTGATTTATTGTGTTACATCTAAAAGTAGCACAGAGCTTCAGAAAATATTTTCGATACCTTTCAATAAATTGGATTTAAAGGCCTCTGGCAAAAGAATCTCATTTGTTAGAGGAATTAATAAGTCTATTGATTTAGATATATACAATGAGTCAAATGAAATTGTTTTCTCTAGTGAGTTGAATCCTAGTGATTTGAAAAATATTTCAGACCCGGAACTAGGTGATGAAATCCAGGGCAAGTATCGTGATATATGTTTAAATATACGCAAGTACACGGGAAATTCTGTGTATCTTGGAACGAACAGGCTAAATGATGTGGATGAGACCCAAGCAAGTCGTATTGCCAGGATTAAATGGAGAATGAGGCACCGCAATGATTCGGATATGGATTATGATCCTTTAGACATTGTTATTGAATCTGTACTTGATGAATTGAGTAACTCATTGATTCGCAACGCCCAAAGAATGACAATTGCTTCGAGGGGGAGCATGGGAGTCTATTCTCAAATTGTTAAAAATATATTTAATAATAACTATGATTCTGTACGCAATGGTACGGAGGCAAAAAATAAAATCCTCCAAAAAATAAAAGAAATTGACAGTTTGGAGTATAAGGATTTGGTTAATGAATATAAATTAATTAATTTTGCTGAGTATGATTCAATTAAAGACACTGTAAGTAGTCCACCAAGAATAAATGCTAAACAATTTATGAATCTTTATGAAATATTGATGCCTTATTTTGATAGTCTTGAGGAAAAGATTCAAGATGTTTCTCCAGCAGCACGCTTAATTGGATCGTTTATTGAATCAATTAATACAATGTTTCGAGATAAAGAGATTAATTATAGTATGCAAGAAGGATTTGGGGTGCATTCAAATATTGTTTCAGAAGATAAGCTAGATGGAAGAGATATTCGGTTTGATAAGCTTTCCAGTGGTGAGAAGCATGTTATATTCCTTCTTGCAAAAGTAATTGTTTCTGCTACTAGGGGAGACTCATTACTGGTTATTGATGAACCGGAAATTTCTCTAGGGATCCAATGGCAAAGACTGTTTGTAAAGTACGTTCAAGATTGTGCATATGAGTCAAATCTCCAGATTGTTATGGCTACACACTCACCGCTAATTCTTGAAGATTTTGATGAAATTGATGTTTCTATGCCTAAAAGAAATTGGGGTATTGAAAATGGGTAATTTGGAGAATAGCTCAGGGCAAAAACCTCCTTATTCACTGGAAGAACAGGAAAAGGAGAGAACTGAACGTTTTGTGGAAAGCGGTCGAGACTCAGAATCTCCAAATACTTTTATAATACATGTTGAAGGCCCAGATGATTATACATTTTATGATAAATGGCGAATGTATTCAAAATTAGAGTCTGCGCACAGAAAGTTAGCTATAAAAATTAAGAAAATAAATGATGATAAGAGCGTGAAGGCTTCTGGCCCTGGTAACTGTCAGAAGATAAGAGATGCGGCCGAGAAATATAAAGATGATGTCCGTAGAATATATATATCAGACAGGGACTTGATGACAGAATCTGAAGTTGAAAGATATTCACATCTGGATTCTTTATTTTTTACAGATTTTCCCGCTGTCGAAAGCTATGGTTTTTCAGATGAGATATTATGTGGGTTAAATAAGGATAAATATGGTGGAAATTTGGATTTATTGGATAGTTGCTATGAATTTCTTAGGTTTTATCTAAGGTTTTTATATTTTCATAGATGCAAATTGAATCAGCAGAAGAATCCGGAGAGTATGAATAAGGCAGCTTGGAGATTGCATCAAAAACTTTCAGATTATATAGATGCAAATCCGGATAACCTGTCTATAGATTTATTTATTGATTTTGTGGGTCTTCCTGTTAGTGGTGAAATGCGGGAGATATTGGAATTGATGGATGGTGATAATGTAGACCCGCGCGTGTATGCTTACGGTCATGATATTGCGGCTGCTGTTAGGCAAATTGTTGCAAAAAGAGAAGGTGAGTTGATTTTACGATATGCAAGACAAAAGGTTGAGTATATAGAGCAGTATATTCGAGATGCATATATAGAAAAAAGAATGTACGAACATGACTCTCTCTTTCAAGCATTGCGTAAGAGGATTGAAGATTTATATAATTTGACAGCTAAATAATAAAAGCGGGGACCCGGCGGACTATCACATAAGATAGCCCGCCGGGTCCCTTCTTTTATGCCGCTATGCGCTCAACCTTTTAGCGGGTGGTGCGTTCCAGCAGCTGCAGCACGTTCTGGTAGGTATGGCCGGTCGCCTCCGTCATGCCCTGCTCACAGGTTCGGTTAGCCGAAATGTATGCGGCGAACTGCTTCTGCTCGCTCAGCTCGGCAGCTTCCGCCTCGGTAGCGCTCGCAGTCAGCTCCGGGTGCAACATACCGCGGTCACCCGCGTAGCCACAGCAACCCCAGTGCTTCGGAACGTACACGTCGTCACTCATCGCGTTCGCAATCTTCTCAAACGCAGGCTGAGTACCCAAGTGAGTCATGGAGCAGGTCGGGTGCAACGCAATCGACGGCAGGGGAGCAGACACGCTCAGCTTATCCAGCATGTTATCGGCGGCGAACTGAACCGCATCGTACATGCGCAGACGCGAGTAGTCCGGCTCGCCCGGCTTCAGGCCGTTCACGATCTTGTGCTCAAGCGCCTTAATAACCTTCTCGCGCATCACCTCAAGGCCCTCAGTACAGGACGAAGCGTCACACACGACCGGCAGGCGGCCACCGTCAGTAGCCTCCCACAGGGACTTCAGCACGCGGTCGCTCATAATCGAGTAGCCGTCGGTGAAGCCCTTCGACTTCCACGGGGTGGAGCAGCACATTTCACCAATATTGTCCGGGATGCGGTACTTCACACCCGCACGCTCACACAGGCGGATGAACGCCTGAGTTGCGTTGACCGGGTCGTGCTTGCCGTCGCCGTCCACGCCGCCGAACATGGAGTTCACGCAGGCGGGGAAGAACACAATCTCAGCGGTTGCGTCCTTGTGCGGCTTACGCGCCGGGCCACCGACCGGCAGGTCCTTCTTGTAGGAGGGGACCGTGTCGTCGCCCATGACCTTGCGGGCAATGTTGGTGGTGCCGTGAACCACGGGGAACGGCAGCTTCTTCGCCACGGTCAGGGCCTTGCCGGCGACCTTATCCATGACGCCCCACTGCTGTGCGGCAACCTTCCAGCCGGTGGCGGCCAGCTTGTCCTGGTTCTCAGAACGCAGGCGGCGAATCAGGTCACCGGTGTTGATGTTCACGGGGCATCGGGTCTGGCACATGCCGTCCACGGCGCAGGTGTCAATGCCGTTGTACTCGTACTCCTTGCGCAGACGCTCGGCGAGCTCGTGGTCGCCGTTCACCTCGGCGGCGGCAATTTCACGGCGCATCACGATGCGCTGGCGCGGGGTCAAAGTCAGGTTGCGGGAGGGGCAGACCGGCTCACAGTAGCCGCACTCCACGCAGCGGTCGACTTCTTCCTCTACGGTCTCAGCGACCTTCAGGTCGGTTACATAGTCGGTGTCCGGCGCGGTAATCAGCACGCCGGGGTTCATGAAGCCCTTCGGGTCGATGAGGCGCTTGATTTGGCGCATTACGTCGAAGAGTTCCTCACCGAACTGGCGGCTCACGAACGGAGCCATGATGCGACCGGTGCCGTGCTCAGCCTTCAGCGAGCCGTCGTTACCGAGGATCAGCTGAACCATTTCTTCGGTGAACTCGCGGTAGCGGTCCAGCTGCTTCGGGTCGCGGAACTGCTCATTCAGCATGAAGTGGATGTTACCATCCTTCGCGTGACCGAAAATCACGGAATCCTTATAGCCGTGTGCGTCGAACAGCTTGGTCAGGTCGCTACAGGTGTTGCCCAGAACCTCGACGGGCACAACCACGTCTTCAAGCAGCGCGTTCGTGCCGGAGGGGCGGTTGCCCGCAACGGTGGTGTACAGGCCGCGGCGTGCCGCCCACAGGGCGTTACGCTCAGACAGCTTGCTGGTCATCGACACCGGCGAAGCCACCGGCAGGCTCTTAAACATGGGTGCTGCTACGGCGGCAAGGTCGATCAGTTCCTGCTCGGAGTTGCCCTGGAACTCAACCAGAAGGGCGGCGTGGTCCTTCACGTCGATGGCGGCGAGCGCCTCCGCAGCCTGACCGGTACGCTGAGCCACACGAATACTGGTGGCGTCCATCAGCTCGACGGTCGCGAGCTTGTTGGCGACCAGTTCGGGCACGGAGCGTGCCGCGTCAATGAGGTTGTCGAATACGAGCAGGCCGGTGGAAATGTTCTTCAGAATCGGCAGGGTGCGGTAGGTTGCCGAAGCAACAAAACCGAGGGTGCCTTCCGAACCAATCAGCAGGTGCTGCAGAATGTCCACGGGGGTTTCAAAGTCGACCAGGGAGTTCAGGCCGTAACCCATGGTGTTCTTCATGGAGTACTGCTGGCGAATCTTCGCCATGGATTCGGGGTTCTCAAGCACGCGCTTGCGCAGGCGTAGCAGACCCTCGTGAAGTTCAGGTTCGAGAGAGCGCAACTTCTGGTCAGCGTCCGGCTCAGCGGTATCAATGATGGTGCCGCTGGGCAGCACGAACACCATGGAGTCGAGGGTGTTGTAGGTGTTGTACTTGGTGCCCGAAGACATGCCGGAGGAGTTGTTCGCAACCACGCCGCCGACGGTGCATGCGGACCAGGATGCCGGGTCGGGGCCGAGCTTGTAGCCGTAAGGTGCCAGGTAGTTGTTGACCATCATGATGGTTGCGCCGGGCTGCACACGGACCTTCTTGCCGTCTTCAAGGACCTCAATCTTCTTGAAGTGGCGGCGGGTGTCGACCATCAGGCCGTCGCCGCTGGACTGGCCGGAGAGGGAAGTACCGCCGGAGCGGAAAGTCAGCGGCAGTCCCAAATCACCGGCTGCACGGAAAATGTTGGCGACATCTTCGGCAGAATCGGGGCGGATCAGTCCTGCGGGCACGAGCAGGTAGTGGGATGCGTCGTGGGAAATTGCCAGGCGCTCGAGTTCGGAGACGCTGGATTCGACGGCTTCTGCGCGCGCATCGGAGAGTAGGCGCTTGAGGGTGTCCTCGTAGGGGGACTTGAGTGCTTCGGACGTGTTTGACACGACGGTCATGATCTTGCTTCCTTACTGGTGACAGGTGTGTGAATGCTGTCCTTATTCCAGTATCTTCCTTTGAACGCCGTCTTTTCCGGTTAGCTATGGCTAAGCTTGGCGACTACTTGTCGCCATAAAGGGGGGGGTGGGTTATACACCGTGCCGATGCGCAGGTTTGCCGCGTATTTGCTGGTTTTCCGCGGGGAATACGCCCGGGCCTGCGGAGGCGCACCCACCACATTCTGAACGCTGCGGGTGCTCTTAGGTACGGCCGTCGAGGGCCGTAACATTCCAGCTAGCAGTACTATCAGAAGTCACCAGACCACAGAACAGGGGAGAACCCGCCGAAGCACGCACCCTCACCCGAACCGCCAGCAACCACCTCAACCGTGGTACCCGAACCGTCCGAAACCGAAACCTTCATCGTTCCCTCTGGCTCACCGCGACGCTTAAACTCCACATACAACTAGGAGGCGGGCGCCGCCGGGCCCTCAATGACCGCCGCCCAAAGGTCACAGCACAAGGTCACAGCGCAACGAAATAGAAACGCAAACGCAACGGCGCGGAGTATCATTCACACTATGGATAAGGCGGAACAGAACCATGTAGAAAACACGGTAAAGAACGGCACAGCACCCAATGCGTCGGAGGACAATATCCCGGGCAATATCTCAGGCAATACCGCAGCGAGCAGCCCGGCTGATTCTGCCTCGGCGGAGGCTACCGCTCCCCGCATGGAGGCAGTACAGGTTGAAGCCGTACAGATTGATAGCGCCTGCCTGGACAGCACCCACTCCGTCTACTCCACCGACCTGGACCCCGACGACGACTACGAAGAGGTCGTCGAAGAATACGCCACCACCGACGCGCCGGACGGCACGCACCGCGAGGAGCGCCGCATCACCCGCACCACGCATCACCCGCGCGGCAAGCAGGGCGACCCGAAAGCGGGCACCCAGAAAGCAAGCTCCCCGGGTAACCCTGATGGTTTCGCCGAGATTATTGACGCGGGCGAACCTGAAACGCACACCACGACCATCCGCACGGTCACCCGCACCGTCACGGACCCGCCGCTCCGCGCCCCGCGCACCCGCTTATTCCGCACGCTCAGCAAGTACCGCGGTGAGAAGAACCTGGTGGCGTGGGAGGAACGTTCCTCCCGACCCATGTTCGTGGCGTCCGTACTGTACCTGCTCGCGTTTGCCGCACCCATCATGAGTACGCGCATCCAGGAGCCGTACGATGCGTACCTCAACATCATTCAGATGATCCTGTGGGGCCTATTCGCCGCCGACTACTGCATTCGCCTGTACTTGGCGCCGCGGCGACTCTACTTCATCACACATAACCTGATGAACCTGGCGATTGTGTTGTTGCCGGCGTGGCGTATTGTCAGCTTCCTCGCCATGATTTACATGACCACCAACCGCCAATATAAGAGGCTCTCAGAGCTGGCGATGAAGCTCTTCGGATACACCGCGATCTTCATCATCATGTTCGCCCTGGCGATCTATTCGGTGGAGTCCTCCGAGCCGGGCGCGATGATTCGTGACCTGCCCACCGCCTACTGGTGGACGTTCACGACCCTCGCCACGGTCGGTTACGGCGACGTCTACCCGATTACCGGTATTGGCAGGGTTATCGCAGTGGTCGTCATGCTGTACGGCGTGGGTTTGGTCGCGGTCGCGACTGGTGCGCTTGCCAGCTGGATTATCGAAAAGATTGGTGGCAGGGAGGAGCAGGAGTACCCCGCAACCAAGGCTGACGTGGATGATCTTCGCCAGGAGATTTCTGAGTTGCGTGCCTTGCTGGCTCGTGAGTATGCGCGCCGTGAAGCCCACGACTACACCCTGCGTGAGGTTGTGGATGAAGACAATGTGCACCCGATCCCTCCGGAGGCGGCACGCCGCGCCGGTTTTAGTGCCGCCGATTTTACCGCCGTGGGTGCTGCTCCAGATGATGCTGAACCCGCCAATCCCTCGACCTCTCATGAGGTTGCGGTGTGTGAGCAGGAGCCGGTCGCCCTGCTGGAGGAGACTCGCCAGACGCTCACGATTATTCGTGAGAAGTTCGCGTTGCGCTCTCACAAATAGTTGTTGAGTTCTGCTGTTATCTGTAGCGAAATCGTGGGTTTTGCCTGTGGTGTGGTGGAAATCCGCGGTAGAAATTCGGAAAGCCTTCGCCAGATGTCATGTTGTGGCTTGTCGGAGCAAAATGAGCCCGCGCAGAGGGCACATTGGGGTTCTTGTGTGAATAAACCACTTAACTTAAGGTCTAATGTAACCAAACGATCTTTTAAAAAATAACCGTCACTAATGAAACTCCTAGCCAGAGCATATAAACTAGCTACGTGCCGATGACCGAGCACCCTGTAGCCCAAATACGCTACGGGGTGTTGTCGTATCCCCACCTCACTCACGGGCAGGAGGCACCACTCAACTCACAAACTCACTCAAACACATACTCTGTTAGGACACTTTTCTGGCACCTAAGTCCACTCTGAGTGCGCTCGTAATACTCGGCGCGCTCACCCTCACCGCGTGCGCATCCGCACGAATAACGCCTCCGACCAGGAAGCCAAGGAATTCATCCTAGAAGACGGCGTGCTGTTTTTCCCCATGACCTTTGAGGGTGCCACCCGTATCATTCGCCTGGAAAAGCTTCACGGCTAGGCGCGCTGCCGGGGGAGTTATCTCATATCTGGCACGCATGACGGACCGGGCATTCCCGTTGCTGCGTGCGGGCTATAGAATGGGACTATGAGCGAGAACACGACCCCCGAGCACAGCACCGCAGCCTCGGTGCAGGATTCCTTCGAGCTACCCGGCGCACCGGACCAGTTCCAGCGCCTGTGGACCCCTCACCGCACCGCCTACGTGAGTGGCGGCCAGAAGGACTACACCGAGAAGACCTGCCCCTTCTGCACTGCGCCCAGCCGCAGTGACGAGGAGTCGCTGATTGTGCACCGTGGCGAGCACGCTTTTGTGATTCTCAATCTCTACCCGTACAATCCCGGGCACCTGCTCATCTGCCCGTACCGCCACATCCCGTTCTACGATGATGCGACCGAGGCGGAAACTATTGAGATTGCGCAGCTGACCCAGCTCGCCATGAAGGTTCTGCGCGAAGTTTCGCATAATGACGGCTTCAATATCGGCATGAATCAGGGTAAGGTGGGCGGCGCGGGCATTGCTGATCACCTGCATCAGCATATTCTGCCGCGCTGGAGTGGGGACACGAATTTCCTGCCGATTATCGCTCACACCAAGACCATGTCACGCACGCTGGATGATATGCGTGTGGCTATTGCGGAGGGGTTTGCTCACCTCAGCTAAGGGGTGCAGGGCCGATAGAAACTTCGGTCCGCTAGAGTGGAATGCTATGGACTACCCCAATCTGCTTGAGACTGCTTTCGATGAGTTTAGTGCTGTGCCCGCTCACGATAATAATGCCGGTGCTACCGGTAATTTTGCAGGCGCGACGCAGCTACTCATCTGGAGGCAGATTCGCTGGTCAAATCGCCGCCCGCTCATTGAGGTAGAACCGGTCGTGCCCGCGCAGCGTGGCGTTCCGAGTGGGGTTCGCATCCAGATTTCGCTGACCCCCGGAGCCTACCTGGGGTTGCGCATTCCACGCGATAGTGAGGGGGAGCCCTACCGCTACTGCGCCGGCTACACCATCGGCGTAAGCGATGACGCAGCTCCCGAAACCCGGGGAGTCTCCGCCGGAATCCGCCGTGTACCCTGCCCCGAAAGTACCCGCATCCAGCGCGGTCAACAGTGTCCGCGCTGCACCGCCCGCGACGAATTTACCGCTCTGCATAGCGCGCACCTGTACCCCGGAACACTCACCGAATCTATGCGCGCCTACGCCATGCTGGAGCATCGCCTCTACATCGCGACCTTCCCCGACGGCACGCACAAGGTCGGCACGAGCTCCCTACATTCGACCCCGCGCCGCCTGGACGAGCAGGCGGTCGCCACCGCCACCTACATTGCGCTTGCACCCGACGGCCTGGCCATTCGCCGCGCCGAAGATGCCGTGACCGCCCTCGCGAAGATTCCGCAGGTCAAACAGGTCGCGAGCAAGTACCGCGCCTGGACGAACCCGCTACCCGGCGCGCAGCTTCGGACCGCCCACCAGGAGGCAGTCGCCCGCGCTCGCGAAGCGCTCGCCGAACTGGCGCGCACCGAGCTGGAGGTGCCGCTCACTGCCCTGGATGAGCCGTGGATTCCGTCGCTTGCCATGAACCGCCCGTATGCGGCTCTGCGGGCGCAGTCGCCCGAACCGCTGGCACCCTGTGATCCTGGTCTGGGCGATTCCGGAACCGAGAGCGGAGCGGCTGGTTTCTTCTGTACGGGTGCGGCAGGTCAGTTTTTGAGCGCCCATACCGGTGATGCTGACGCGGCGTTCCTGGTGAATACTGCCGCGTGGCGGAATGTGCTGGTGGAGCCTGCGCAGGAGTTCACGCGGGTGAGAGTGCAGGGTT